>NZ_JBZFLI010000014.1:0-118701 GCF_058315175.1 Metabacillus sp. RB-C-LZQ-3-1
CATAGAAAGAATAGCAAAAAGTGCTACTTGTTATGCAGGTTTGCTTGGACTTTAGTTTTTGATTGGGCAGAATAGCGAAATAAATTTATCGGATAGGACAGTAGTAATTATTAAGAAGGCGCTCTCCTTACTTAAGAAAAGCGCCTGATTATGGAATAGCGAAATGTGTCTTATTAAATAACTTTAGGAGATTTCCGTTTCAAATTATTTAAGAAGGGTCTTCTTATTTACCCGTTTCACTAAATCGCTTCATTCGTTCACCAATTTCGTCACGCATACGCTGAAATTCGGACCAATCTTTTCCGGCTGGGTCATCAAATCCCCAATGTTCACGTTTAACATGAGGCGGTGTGATTGGACATTTATCAGCAGCATCTCCACATAGTGTAACCACCAAATCAGCATTATTTAAGATTTCAGGATTAATAATATCTGATGTTTGACCGGAAATATCAATACCATCTTCTTTCATGGCCTTTACAGCGTTTGGGTTTAAGCCATGTGCTTCTATTCCAGCACTGTATACGCTCCACTCATCACCTAGATATTTCTTTGCCCAACCTTCTGCCATTTGGCTTCTGCAAGAGTTTCCTGTACATAAGAAGTAAATTAATTTTTTTAACATAACGTAATTCTCCTTTAGTTAATTAATAATGATAGATATAGTCCCAGTAACGTAATAAATAAAATAGGGATTGTTAAGACAATACCTGTTTTGAAATAGGTTCCCCATGAAATCTTAACTCCTTTTAAAGATAAAACATGGAGCCACACTAAAGTTGCTAACGAACCGATTGGTGTAATTTTCGGACCTAAGTCAGACCCAATTATATTTGCATAAATAAGAGCTTCCCGAATAGTACCAGATGTATTGGTTTCAGCAATCGCTAATGCATTGATCATGACGGTGGGCATATTATTCATC
Source organism: Metabacillus sp. RB-C-LZQ-3-1 (assembly GCF_058315175.1). Taxonomy (NCBI): domain Bacteria; kingdom Bacillati; phylum Bacillota; class Bacilli; order Caryophanales; family Bacillaceae; genus Metabacillus; species Metabacillus sp. RB-C-LZQ-3-1. The sequence continues at coordinate 926 of NZ_JBZFLI010000014.1, forward strand.
AAAGAGGATAAGAAAGCTGCTAGAAAGCCCATGCCTATTGTTGCAACAAATAAACCTTGTTGAGCAGTTGACTGAATGACGCTAGCTAACGATTCAGTTAACCAAGCATTTCCTAAACCATACACGACCACATACATCCCAATCGAGAAAAAGACAATATTCCACGGCGCACCTTTTATAACTGTTTTTGTATTAACGGCATTACTTCTTCGTGCCATCAATATAAACAAGATTGCAATGACCCCTGCAACAAGTGAAACAGGGATTTGAGTGAATTCGCTAGAAAAATAACCAATGAGTAATATCCCAAGAACATACCAAGAAAGTCGAAACATTTTTAAGTCCTTAATTGCTTCTACAGGTTTTCTTAATTTAGATAAATCATACGCATTTGGAATACTTCTTTTAAAATAGATTAATAAGACCGTAATCGTTGCTATGAGTGAGAAGAGATTAGGAATGATCATTCTAGAAGCATACTCTACAAACCCGATATTAAAGAAATCTGCAGATACAATGTTAACTAAGTTACTTACTACAAATGGTAGAGATGTCGTATCTGCGATAAACCCACTTGCCATAACAAATGGAAAAATCATTTTTTCATTAAATTTTAGATTACGAACCATTGCTAAAACAATCGGTGTTAAAATTAAGGCAGCTCCATCATTTGCAAATAATGCAGCGACTACTGCTCCTAAAATACTAATAAAGATAAACATTTTAATTCCATTTCCCTTAGCAGCTCTGGCCATATGTAGTGCTGCCCACTCAAATAATCCAATCTCGTCTAAAATCAAGGAAATAAGAATGATGGCTACAAATGATAATGTTGCATTCCAAGTAATTCCGATAACTTCAAGTACATCATTAAATCCAACTACCCCTAGTAATAAAGCAAGGATAGCCCCACCACATGCACTCCAACCAATATTTAATCCTTTTGGCTGCCAGATAATAAGAATAAGTGTTACTAAAAAAATGATTGTTGCTAATATTGCTGTCATCACTATTTAACCTCCATCACTCACACGGTGTACACACTTCTCTCTTATTAGCAGCAAGAACTACTTGTATCTCCATTAGGAGCCACACAACAAGAAGTAGATTCTATTTTATGGACATCACTATCAGCTTTTGTAAAGAAAACTCCCACTCATTTCCATCTGGATCTGTTACCCAAAATTTATCTTGTACGGCATAACAACACGTTGTATTCATCTCATCACGTGCAAAAAATCCTTCTTTTTCAAGTCTTTCCTTATGAGCTGTAATTTCTTCGCTCGTTTGAACTTGAAAACCGAAATGGTTGACCTGATTCCCGTTTACTTCATCTCGAACATTTAGAGTAAAGTTCAGCCCCGGATTTTCTAACAAAAATTTGGCATAATCAGCTTTTACTTTTACTGGCGAAACACCACCTTTTGGTAAAACTTACTCGACTTGGGGTAGAGTCCCGAAAATGCGGATTTACAACGTTAAGCAATTCTGAGAAGAAACAATGACTAACTTAACAACGATAAGAGTTTTGAGACAAGTCATATGGGACACTATTAAGCCTTATTTGCCTTAATATTGACCTCATCTCAATAGGGTCTAATCTATTGAGACATTCTTTAGAATCATTGATATAAAACTATTTTGTTCTCTTACCGTTGTAAATACGCATAATCCTGACGCTACTCCTCTTATAAATCATTATATGATCGTTAGTGGAGATGGTGATATGCTTCATGTTATGCAGCGACTTCGGTTAAAGGGTAAAACGATACATCTGATTGCATTTGAAAGAGTTAATCAACGGTTACATTCATTAGCAGACCACATTACAATTTATGACGCTAATGCTCCATTTCTTAATAAAATTACGAATTCTCAAAAAGAGAAATGGGCAAAGGAACTATTACAGGATAAAGAAGTCGAGTTGGTTTTATATCACCTTGACAAACTTGAAAAAGAAAAGGAATTTGTAGGGTTTACCTACTTCCATCGTGTTATTACCAGTAAGTTTGGTAAAAACAAAATGGATGGTGCCATCACTAAGGCGAAAAAAGCAGATTTAATTATTTCTAAAGGTATCCCTAATCCCAAAGACCCCAAGAATCCTACTTCTGCTATTGAAGTCAACAAAGAGAGTGTGATAGCAAAAGAGATTTTAAACAGATTATAGGAAGGTAGGTAGACTGAATTTAATGCAACATAAATTAAACTATGTTTTTTACTTTTTTTCGTATATTCTTGTGTATCCCATTGCATTTTTCGGAATGTTTTTCCTTGCCTTCAGTGCTGATTCCCCTTCAACTTCGGAATCAACAACAGACATTGTATTTCTTATTTATTCTATTGTTGTGACCATTGGTGGTTCTTTGCTATTGAATTATTTGTTCAAGCTACTAACAAAAATAAACAAGAATAACATATATTCATGGAGCATTTTTATCTCACATATCCTACTGATTCCCGGTACTTATTTAGGTGTAACCTACCTTTTATGGATCGTGTACTGATATATATTGTTGTAGAAAGAGGTGAGGAATATAAACTGGCCACTCGTTATTGGTCTATTAGGATTAGGGTTTATGGTGATTTATTATACTTTCTTTTCGATTAGTGTTGAACGGCAGCTAGATAGAATTTATAAATATTTTCATTCCAACGATATTGAGGTACTATATATCGATTTAAAGCCCGAGGGAAATAGGGAATCGGAAAGAAAGTTTAGGGTAGTTACAGAAGAAGGGGATTATATAGTGGAAATAAAGAGATTAAAATTTATTAGGGTTTTTCAAATAAATTAGATTAATGGATAAAATCATCTAACCGCTATTAACAACAAACATATGTTCCTGTATAATAGTGTTGAGCTTTTGACGATCGCTCAATTTTGGCTCTGGCACCATTGTCAGAGTCCTTTTTTATCAATAGGGGTGAACATATGATAAGAGATAGAGGTACTCAAAAAAAATGGCAAGGATTCTTCATGCCTGAGCATGTGGCTATGCTACGACAGGCAGAAACAGATTACCAAAGACAACCAAGACCAGAGTTAGATCCATTACAGATTGAAGAGATGCAGAATCTATTACAGGAAAGTTTGGAGCATGGAACATCAATTGAAATAACCATATGGAAAGGTGGATTCTTTACTAAACGGGTTGGAGTTGTTAAGAGACTAAGTCCAATTGAAAAGACCATTACGTGTATTGATGAATTAAACAGCAATTTCCAAATTAGTTTTTTCTCGATAACAAAAGTATCATCCATATAATTTAATGAATACTGGATAAATACCTAATTTACCCATATACAAACAAGTGAGAATTTTTTTAACCATAACCACTATGGAACATATTTGTTTTTTTATTGTTTATTAAATAAAAAATATAGAGTAGCTTTGCTACTCTTAATAGTCATCATCAGATAGTTCATCTAATAATTCATTATATAAATCTTCATCTAATATATCATCGTAATGAGATAACTCTTCCTCTTTAAAATTTTCATATTCGTCGGAACCAGATGTGTCAAATGTTGCACCGACTTCAAGTCCACCAAATGTAGTTTCTATTGAAATATAAACAGAGTCTAAATTCATATTTTCACCACCTTTTTAGAATAGTTTCCATTTTTTATTGAATTCAATCTTTAAATGCTACCTTTTTTATGGGCATTGAATGAATTCCTGATTTTCAGGGGATGAAAATAAATCTTCTTAGTTTACTTTGAATGAGCAATATTTGGGCAGTGGGAATATTCCTCTGCTATTTTTTTGAAAAAACATACATATATACAATCCGTCTGTAATAAATTAGTATTGAGCATTAACAGGAAAACATAGACTGTACTCGAATTATATAATACATTCGATTCTTGATTATAGGGAGTGAACGATATGGATAAAGTTTCTTGCCTTGCCTATCTTCTTTACAATTCTACCAAGAATCAAGACACCAGAGAAAAAGCAATCCAATTATTGATTGGTGATGTTTCAGTTCGTGAATTAAAGAAGAATATTTCGATGAAAGCCCGTCTTGTTACCCTGGAGTCATTATTAAAAAAGAGACAAATTGACAAAACTCAAGTTCGACAATTCGTAGAGAAATTTATGTTTCTTGAGGTTTAGTTATTATCTTTTATTATTTAGATATACTCCGCTAATTTTCCCTTATCCCACATATATGACATAAGAAATGACGTATCTAATAGATACGTCATTTCATGTTTATAAAGGTTGTATTAAAGATTCGTAATGTAATACTTATCACCGATCATTTCAATCTTTAACCAATATATATTACCTTTACCATCTTTTCTTTCCAATTGTACTTCTCCATCATTTTCTAACAAGAATATGAAGTCGTCAATATTCATTCCTGCAAATTCCGGTCCTTTTTCTGGAAGCATGTATTCTAAAGGATCTTTTGGATTTCGATAAATTTGTTTAAGTACTTCTTCATCAGAGTCTATCATAGCTTGTACAAATGTTCTTGCAGTTTCTTCAATAGACCCTCTTTTTTTTTCACCACTTGTTTCTACAATGTTATCTTTATCCTTGTTAACAGTTTCTTTTATTTCACTTTCGTTACTACAAGCAACTATAAAAAAAGAAAGTAAACTAACGATAAATATTAATATTCTCTTCATTTGTATCTCTCCTTGTGTATGTATATTATATATATCGGAAAGTTAATATATAGTTGAATAAGGATTCAATTCAATCTAGTTGTATGTCTTTATATTTAATTATTACTAATAATGAATTCAATTTTTCCTAGCAACTTCGTGTCTTTCAATAATTCAGTAGCAATCATTTTTAAACTATTCTCTTCTTTCAAGTCCAGCTCTAAAATTAGTGTTAAGATTTGAGCTAGAGTGAAATCAGGGTTTTTGTTAATCACTTCATTTAAAGTACTAATGCAATTTTCTACAAAGAAAGAGTCTATTTTATTTTGATTTAGGAAATCTTTAAATATATCTATTAATAAATTTTTATCTATATTTTTTACTGATGTTTCAGGAGCATAGATAATCTTCTCTATCAAGATGTGATCAACACTGTTTGTGGATAGAATAGGCTTTTGTTTTTTTAGAATTACATTTTCTTCTCCTTTTACTATAGTGAATTCACATAAACTTCCTTCCTCTAATTTTAAATGTTCTCTTACAGCTTTTGGTATGGTAACTTGCCCTTTTGAAGTCATTGTAGCCGTTCGCGAAAATTTCATTTCCCTCACCTCGTTTTCCCTTACTTTTTCCTTACTTTTTCCTTACTTTATAATTCTAACATTTTTTAATATATCTCCCAAGTAAAAAACCATGCACCTTTAAATAAATTCCGCCAGCTCTCCCTTATCCCACATATGGGTCGCATTGTTATCCTTCTCAAATTCCTTTTGTAAGTAGATATTCGTCGTTTCAATATTTTCATGACCTAAACTTCTCATTATTCTGTAAACATCAGCTCCACTATTGTAAGAGATAATAGCAAAAGCATGTCTAAAAACGTGGGGACTGATTGGATTTTTCCTTTTCTCTACAAAGTCTAATCCAGCTCTTTTTACTGCTTTATTTATGTATTGTGATAGATAAGAAGGCGTATATGGTTTTAATTCCGAAGTTAAGAATAATGGACTTTCATCTCCAGCATCAAGTTTTGTTTCTAATCCTCTTATTTCTCGAAACTCCAAGATACTTTTAAAGACTTTCGGCTTAATCGGTACCGTTCTTTTCTTATTCCCTTTTCCATCTACTTGAAGATAGTATTCTGAACGAACGTGATCATAACTTAAATCGCATATCCTTGCCTTACAAAATTCTGAATTTCTAATGCCTGTCGTAACCAGTACATGAATAATTCCATATATGATAGGATGATTCTCGTTTTTATAAAACTTAAGCAATTCGATCACTTCTTTTGCTCCCAGGTCCCTATCCGGCCGTTGGTCTTTGCTTACTGTGGCAGTACCCATTTCAGAATGTATTGGTGCATCAATGTATAGTTTTTCGAATAAGAAGGAAAGGAAATCTTTAATGATTGCTGTCTTACGTGAAATGGTTGCTGGAGAGTATGAATCTTCCCCCCTTAACTTAGGTGCTCTTTCTATCATCCATTTTTGATAGCGTTCTAAATGTCGTGGTTCTAAGCTCTTAAATAGAGAGTCCTCTTTAATTTCCTCTATATCTATTCCAATCTCATGAGCATATTGCGTAATGTTTTTGACAAAGTGCAGCAACTCACGTAAATATTCTTTTCTCGTATTCTCTTTACGGTTTTTATTTTGGTCTATGTTTTTTTGCTCATGGACATAATAATAGAGAATTTCATAATCATTAAAGTCATGAAACTTTTTCTTTAGCTCTTTTTCAGCTTGATGAAGTTTTTCTCTCAAAATGGGGTAGAAGGAGTGATCATTCATTTGCTTAACCGTTTCGGTTATCGAATGCTTATCTTTACCCAAAGATAAAGTATTATCTTCCCATGTAATAACCTCGTTTGATGTAACCATTTTTGCAACCCCTCACTTATATGTATTTTAAAATATCCTATTCAACTTACGCATAACTTCGTTATGAAAAACCACGATGTAACAATCTATTTATCTTCTTTAATTTCAATTTTATCCTTTATGAATCTAGTAAACAACTAAAAAAATAGAGTATTTGTTTATCCTTTATATACATATATAATTTTTATGTTTTTATATTTATATATACATAATATTACTTTTATATTGTAATTTAGTATATATATAGTTATAATGAGGATATAAGTTACAAAACAAGTAAGAAATAACAGTTTTATAGTTTTGTATCTTACAAAAAACTTTTAGAGAAACTTTTAGAAAGGGTGTTAGTAATATGACAATCAAAACTGTTTCATTAACTCTTGCTCCTATGCAAGTAAAAGTGAAGGTTAAAAAGGGAATGACAGACCTTGAGGTTGTGGAATTAGCCAAAAGGGAAGTTTTTAAGCAAATGAAAGAAAAATTCCCTAGAGTTACATATTCTATTGCAGATGGTGTCACTATCTCTTTAGAAGAGGCAAAGATTGGTCAAATCATTAAGCATGAAGGCAATTTAGGGGTTATTACAAATGTAAAAGCTAATAACAAATTCCCAATTAACATTACTTTAGAAAAAGGTGTGAAATTAAAAGTTACTCCTTTAGCAATCGAGAAAGTGGAAGATGAATCTGCTTTAGAAAAGATAATGAAACCTCGTCCAGAATGGCAAAGAAAAGATAATTATTGGGATGAAGGGAACTGTGGTTATCTAGTGGTTAAAGATCAGATTGTTCCAGTCGTTTGTGGGGGAGGAACTAGAACAAAATACCGATTCTACATAGTTAGTACCCAAGCTGAATCGAGATACTATGAATTAACTCAAACACAATTACGCTTTTTATTTGATAACAAAGAGGAAGCCGAGAATTCTCTTAAAAAGTAAGTAATACAAAAGGAAAAGCATTTTGAATAGCATGACAGAGTGTTTTTCCTTTTTTAAAAACACAGGAGGAATGTCCCATGTTAACAGCAGAGCATTACAGATATACACTTCAATATCATTTGATCGGTGTTCCTAGCGAAGAAGAGTGTTATATCAACAAGGATGCTTTCTATCCTTATGGAGAAGTGAAAGTCGGGCAGAAATTAAGAGGGGAATTTGGTTTTATGGAAATAACTAAAGTTTTTGATGAACCTCATATTAAATATGGGAAATTTATTGCAAAAGCTATCTCCTATGATGAAATGAAAAAACAGTGAATTTATTTATAAAAGGGATGTTCTTATGAAATGGAATAAAGTGATCCTAGCTAAATTTATAGATGGCATGGGGAATGATTTGTATGAGTTATTTCTCCCTGAATCTATAAATAACGTCAAATCCTATGCAGAGAAGCACAATCTAACATATATTTCTGTCCAAGATTTATATATCAATGATGCTGATTATCAAAGAGAGTTTTGTAATTAAACTAGACGAATATGGGAGGGAATTGCATGATTAATATTCGAGAAAACCAATTACCTTTTAAAAAGAATATAGATGGTGTAATGGTGGAAATCGGTGAAAAAAATAACGAAGGAATTTATCCACTGTCTTTCACGTATAAGAATTATACATTAAAGACAGGACCTTTTCATTTTGAAGATATTCCCAGATTGGTAACAAGATATGTAAATCAATTAGTAGGTGTGAAAAATAACGAGAAGTTGCATATTAGTCAAATGGAATTCGGTGAAGAGTACAAAGTCGTCGCATTCGGTAGAAGTTCAGAATATTCCATTGTGAGGAAACATGATGAAAAAGTAGAAGTAACCTACATGGAAGGGGACTTTAATGAACAATCTCACACTGTTCATTTTTCGATTGATACCATTCATTTAGTCGAAGGTTTTGAATCTTTAACACTTGAAGATTTAACTGTAGATGTATTAGAAGAAGTTTCGATAAGTATTTATGAACTATATATGTCTAACAGTGTGCCGGAGCATTTAAAAGGAAAGATAAATGTAACCTGGTAGGAGATATGGCAGCGTCTTGGATGACCTGCCATATTCTTTAAAAATAGAGAAAAAATATTTGATGATGATGATGATAAAAAATAGATAGAGAAAACAGTGATTAAGACTTATTGGTGCTATAATTAAATATATACAAAGCATTTAGTGATAAGTCGTTTTATATAAATAGATAATTACTAATATTAGAGGATAGATAGTTATGATTGATACATTTATTGACTACTTCATTTATTATAAAACCTTTTTTATCACGTTAATTACCGTGTACTTACTTGTTTGGAAGTTTTATAAAGCAAAGGGACATAAAAATGAGTAACTAACGACGTAAAAACTAGGAGGTTAATATGGATAAAGATATGATTAAGTGGCTTTTACTTGTTGGAATAAGTATAGGTGGTATGTTTTGGTTTTTAGCATTAAATACTTAGGGATAAAAAATAAAGATAGCTAGTTTTCAAAAGAGTGTAGTGAAGATGATCAATTTCACTACTAAGAATGTATTTTTACTGAACAATCCGAAGATGTGGAAGATTGTTTTAGACTTCAAATGTCCAACAAAAAAACAGGCAATTATCATGCCTGCTTCAATCCAGCAACTTTTCTTGCTGGCTCTAATACATTTTTTTCAAAGCTTTCTATAAACTCTTTTTGCCTAACATATTTACTAGGTACGAAACTAACTATCATGTTTTCTTTTACTTCTTCGATGATTGCAAAATAGTCATAGTTTCCTTGAATTAAGCGATTTTTGAACTCTTGTTTCATTATTTCTACCCATTCTTCTTGCCCTTCTTCAAACTGGATTGAAATTTGAAAACGAGGATTTATTGCCATAATTTTCACCTCTTTCGTAAATTATCTTGTTAGAATTATGGACAAGGAATTTAATAAATAATCAATTAATGAACATTTCGAGAAAAGGATGTTGAGAATGCTAGGAGTGGACATAGAGGGAATTAGTAATAGTATATATTCCATCTACTTGGATTCGTCACAACAAGAAGAACTAGATATTATAAAAAAAGTTAAAAAAACAATAGAAAATATCCACAATAACATATCAAAAAGGTTCTTTAAAGCAGATGAAAATGTAGAACTTGATAATATTACTTCCTTGCAGATTAAGATATTTAACTCTTTTATTAGAGAATTAGCAAAAGGTAATTCAAAACAGTGTGAGTTGGCATTTTGGGATTATTTACAGCAGGTTTTCAGAAATAAAAAAGTGTTAAATCATGCAGAAATATTACAAATTTATTCAATGTGTGAAGGTTTTATCTCATTAGTTGAGTAATTTAGCTTAATGTACATTTCGTTAGTGTAGTACAGACACATACTGTTCAACAAAAGGAAGGTGAGTAAATGAAAAAGTGTGAAGCGTGTGAAGAATTATTCGAATGGAATGATACCGTTGTAATCGTTGATGATGAACTTTATCACAAAAACTGTTTAGACCTTTATCCAACAGGATATTTCGCAATGTTAAATGGTGAGACATTAGGAGAAACCGAAAACGAAGATGGTCAAATGGCTTGCGAAATTATAGACGGATTGCTTGATGATTAGTTGTACAGTACGTTAGGCAAGTGACACATATAGCGCCATAGGGGGTGTTTATTTTGAGGTGTCCTACTTGTGATGAAAAGCTAGTGAAAAGTGATGATTATGAACATGGCTTTGTTTGCAAGAATCCTGATTGTGAGGAAGCTAATTTGCATCTTTTTGTCAGAAGCGCATCAATAAAAGGCATTGAGTGGAAAGAAAAATAATGTCGCTTTCCGTTGATATCGTCACAAAATGTGCAACAAAGGAGTGTGTTCAATGGATATTCCAAAAGAGATTAAGGACAGTATCAGAAAGTCTGCAAAGGCATTTGAGACAGCAAGGGAACATGAAAAAATCGTAAGAGATTGGCTTGATAGTCAAGGTCTTGATAACGACACAATTCATGATAATTGGATTGATTGTATTGAAATAGGGCATGGTCAAGGCAAGGCATTTATTGATTTTCTTAAAAAATACTAATGAACAATTCGGATTTGATGAACAACAGTAGACCCTATCGCGTACTAAAGGAGTTGAGAAAATGTCTAAATACGAAACATTAGATATTTGCAAAATGTGCGAAAATGCTGAATTAGTTAATGATGAAAAAGTATGTGCAAGTTGTAATCATCCAGATTGAATAATGATCTATACGTTAGGCAAGTGACACAAATAGCGAAATATGGAGTTGTAATCAATGTTAGAAAAATTAAAGGGAATTAAACTTGCTACACAAGGTCTTATTGATACTTTAGAAATCATAAATGAACATAGTGAAACTGCTAACCCTGAAACAGTAATACTTCATTTGAAAGAGCAAATTTTAAATGAATTGAATGAGGTAATCGAGGATTTAGAGAAATAATTTATGTCGCATTTCGGAACTATCAATCATTCGGTAATTCCGAAAGGTAGACACCAATAGCGAAGGAGTGAAAAAATGGCTAGTAGTGCAATGGCAATGGCAATTACCACTTTGTTAACGTTTTTTGGATATTATATTTTTGTCACACTCGGTTTAAAATCGCTTATATTCTCAATTTCGGCTCTTTTTGGCTTATTACTAATCATACTAGGTTTTGCTAAAATCTTTAGAGGTTAAGATCTTAATTTGTTAATATCTAATGAACAATTCTATGAAAGGGTGAGCAAATTTATGAATACTATGTTACAGCTATTTGATTGGTTTCAATCTTTAAATACATTTGCAATGATTGTCGTTATAGGAATCGTTTTATGGTTTTTACTGAAGATTGGAAGGCTAGTTTCTCGGATAGTTTCAGTCGCAATTGCATTGATCGGATTAGCAAAAGTTTATTTAACATTATTCTAGTCCTGAAATAAAAAACTATAGAAAGGATGGATGGGTTATATGACTACAATAAACCCCAAAGAATATGTGACAACAGATGAAGCTGCCAAAATACTAGGGGTTTCTACTCAAACTATATATAAATATGAGAAGGAACAAAAGCTCACTTCATTATATGACCATAAATGGCGAATGCGAAAGACAAAGCTTTTTAAGAGAGAAGATGTAGAGCTTTTAAAACAAAAATTTGATAAGCCAGGTCTTACAACTGGAGAAGCCGCTGAACAAGCAGGGGTTACCCCAGCTACTATTCTTACTTATATCAAAAAAGAACAATTACCTGCTTTTATGAAGAAATATAAAGGAAAAGACCTTTATTTCATTAAACAGGAAGACTTAAATGAATTTTTATCCTCTAAGGAGTTCCAGATCCAAGAAAAAAAGAGAGAACGTAAACAATTTTATGATAAAGATAAAGGTTACGTTTTATATCAGTCCTTACAAACAGAAAATGGGCAATTAGCAAGAATTTTAGAGCTTGATAGGGAAGGAAAGGTTGTTACATCGGATGGCGAATCCCTTAACCTACAACAGGCAAAAGAACAAGGATTTACACCAGTCAATGGTATAGTAGACCACCCATATAGCACCAAACGAGGATATGCTAAGTTTCGTTTTGTAAAGCCTCACAATATTGTCTCTAATATTTATGATATTATTGAAGCTTTTTATCAAAATGCCGGACCACAAAATATTCGGTTAAATACGGAAGATGAATACATCGTAATGGAAGTTAAACCTGTATCTTTACCATTTACTAAGGAAAAAGATCAATCCATTATTAACCTTATTCAACACTATTTAATTGAAGGAAAGATTATTTTTGACATAGAGGGAATCTTCATAGAGAGTGATTTAGAGCCTTTTATCATCCATATTCCTTCTGATATGAAAGAGTTTATTCGAAAAAAAGCATCTGCTGAAAATAAGTCTATGGAAGAATTAGCAATTCAAGCATTTAGTCACTATTGGGGAATATAACGATTCTTTAATACTGCACATGTACATATCATTCATTATTTTCAATTAATGAAATGGCGTATTGCATAGCATGTATTAGTTGTAACTTATTGTTAGGATGATTAAATCCACTTGGAGCAGCGAATATTTTTATTTCATTTCCCTTTTCTAAAGTATATACCCAATTGTAACGTGGAATTGAAAAAATATATGTATCGCTATCCTCGCATTTTGAAATAAACATTGAAACATCGCCAAAATTTTTAATTGGATGTTCAAGTAAAAGTTCTAATTTAGTAATAATTTTCAATGGTTTTATTCTCTTAATCATAATGAACCTCTGTATGTAAAATTAAGTCGAATATTGTCGATTAAAAGTATAGCATAATTTATTTGCTATTAAAAATTACTGTAATAAATTCACACTTATTCTTTAGAAAAGAAGAATGTTGTTATAAGTCATAGAAAAGCTCATTCTTGGATTAGCAGCCACTACTTTAAATACGATTGGAGAGTTAAAATGAAGCCGACAAACACTCGTTATTACTTAAAAAGGGTTGTTTTCAAAGGAGAAGTGAACAAGAGTATCTTTGAACAGATATATGTAGGTGAGGAAACCTTTTCGGAGGATTTCGCCTATGTAACCCCTACTGTTCTTTGTGCTTCTCTAATGGAAATACCTATTGAAAAAGCTACTAAAGAACAGATGGAAGCCATCAACAGCGAAAAGGAAGGGTTGGATAGCATAGAGTACATTTCAAAAGAATACGCTATGAGCTTGGTGGATCGTTTCGAGAAAGAAGGAGCTTACACCATAAACACACCTTTGGACTAGAACCGGTTACCTTGATGGCAACCATTAAAGAAGGTATTTTCTATCATAAAGATCTAAATGCTATTTAGTGGGGAGAGAGTGAAGTGGAAAAAATGAAAACTAAAACTCAAATTAATGTACAAGACCGATTTTTAAATGAAGTTAGAAAAAACAAAATTCCCGTAACCATTTTTCTTACAAGTGGGTTTCAAATACAAGGAGTTATTACAAATTATGATGGTTTTACCATATTAATAAATTCAAATGGGAAGCAACAATTAATCTATAAGCACGCCATTTCTACATTTGTTCCTTCTAAAAAAGTAGAGCTAGACTTAAATGAATAACTTTTACGTTTTATTGTAACTTTATAAAGAAGTTTGTTCGAGAAGATTATAAATAAATTTAAATTGATAATATGGCTTGGAGGATTTTAGATATATGGGAGAAAAGTCTAGTTATAAAGTGATGAGCCATTCATTCGATAAGATTATCAATAATTTAGAACGCGAAGATATGGCACAACGAGATCGTGGTACACTTTTTGAGTTGTTAGTTACGGCATATTTGAAAAAGGAACCTATGTATGCACGATTATTTGATGAAGTATGGATGTTAGGAGATATTCCTGAAGAGTACGGAATTCCTAAGAAGGATACGGGGATAGATTTAGTTGCACGAAATAGGGAAACTGGTAAGTTGATTGCTATTCAATGTAAATATTACTCGAAAGAAACCACAATCCAGAAATCTCATATTGATTCTTTCTTAAACGAAGTAGGGAAAAGTTATTATGCTGAAGGCATTATTGTAACTTCAACGGATAAGTGGAGTATTAATGCAGATGAAGCTTTATTAAATCGTGATAAAAACATTGCTCGCATTGGGTTATCCCAATTGCGTGATAGTGAAATTGATTGGTCTAAGTTCTCTTTTGAGAAACCACAGATAATTGAATTGAAATCACCTAAGCAGCCCCGCCCCCACCAGATTCCAGCTATTGAGGCAGTAGTTAATGGATTTGATGTTGTTGACCGTGGTAAGTTGATTATGGCTCCAGGTACAGGAAAAACTTACACATCTATGGTTATCGCTGAGAAGATGGCAGAGAAAAAAGAAGGAACCTTTAGAGTATTATATCTTGTCCCTAGTATTCAATTACTTTCTCAATCATTACGAGGTTGGACTGCTGATTCAAAATATCGTGAAAATATGGATACTTTTGCAGTTTGTTCAGATAGAAAAGTAACGAAAAAGGTAAAAGGCGAAAGTGAGATTGAAGATATTGCAGCTGCAGACTTAGGTTATCCAGCAACAACTGATTATCATAAATTATTGGAACGTCAGTTAGTTATTGATTCATCTGATAGTCAAAGTAAGTTTTTAGTAATGTTTTCAACATATCAGTCTATTGATGTAATCATCGAAGCTCAGAAAAATGGGTTCTATGAGTTTGACCTGGTTGTTTGTGATGAAGCCCATCGCACAACTGGTGCAACGGAAGTAGGAAAAGAGGCTAGTGCTTTTGTAAAAGTACATAGTGATAACAATATTAAGACTAATAAACGTTTGTATCAAACAGCCACACCTCGAATTTATGGTGAAGACGCCAAGCAAAAAGCAGATGAAATGTCTGTAGTTATTGCAGATATGAATGACAAAGACATTTATGGTGAAGAGTTCTACCGTATTGGATTTGGTGATGCTGTAAACAAGGGGATTTTGACGGACTATAAGGTCATGGTTCTTGCCGTTGATGAAGAAGTAATCGCTCGGCGTTTTCAAACTATGTTGGCGAATAAGCGTGATACAGAACTTGAATTTGATGATGTAACGAAAATTATCGGCTGTTGGAATGGTTTGATTAAGCGTAAGAGTAATTCTAACATAATTTCAGCTAATCCTATGAAACGTGCGATTGCCTTTGCTGGAACGATTCGTGAGTCGAAATTGATTAAAGAAATGTTTACAGAAGTTGTGGATATGTATATCAATGAGTCAGGAGACCAAAGAGAGCCGGTGAGTGTAGAAATAGATCATGCTGATGGCTCAATGAATGCTTTGCAGAAGAATGAGAAAATTTCTTGGCTAAAAGCAGAGGTTCCACCAAATACTTGTCGTATTCTTTCAAACGCACGCTTCCTTACAGAAGGTGTAGATATTCCTGATTTGGATGCTGTAATGTTCTTAAAACCTCGTAAATCACGTATTGATATTGCACAAGCCGTTGGTCGTGTGATGCGTAAGGCAGAAGGTAAAGAATATGGATATGTTATCCTTCCAATTGGCATTCCAGCAGGTGTAGATGAAAATAGCGTCTTAAATAAAAACGAGAAGTATCAGGTAGTTTGGGACGTTTTGAACGCTTTGCGTTCTTTAGATGAACGTTTTGATGCCACGATCAATAAATTGGAACTTAATAAAAAGAAACCAGAACAACTTCAAGTTGTTGGAGTAGGTTCAGCTCCTGATGAGAGCGAAGGCGGATTTATTGTAGAAGATCCAGTATCAGTACAATTATCACTTGGGCTTGATGAAGAAGATTTTACGAGCATTGAACGCGCGATTTATGGGAAAATAGTGAAAAAAGTAGGAAACGTACGATATTGGGAAGATTGGTCGAAAGATGTTGCTGAAATCGCACAACAACACATGATGCGTATTCGAGTGATGTTGGAAGATCCTAACAGTGAGGCGTATAAAGCCTTTCGAAAGTTTGTCTCCGGGTTACGTCATAACATCAATGGGGCGATTTCAGACCAACAAGCGATTGAAATGTTGGCCCAACACTTGATTACAAAGCCAGTATTTGAAGCACTGTTTGAATCATACAGCTTTGCGAATGATAACCCTGTCTCCCGCGCTATGGATGCTGTGTTAAAGGTTATGGATGAACACGGGCTCATGAAGGAGCAGGAACGGCTAAAAGATTTCTATGAAAGTGTACGTGTGCGTGCAGAGGGACTAGATAATCTGAAAGCTAAACAAGACATTATCATTCAACTATATGACAAATTCTTTAAGGTTGGATTCAAAGAAACAACTGAGCGATTGGGAATTGTGTTTACCCCTGTTGAAGTTGTAGATTTCATCATTAATTCTGTTCAAGATGTACTGAAGAAACATTTTGGTAAGTCTATTTGTGATGAAGGTGTTCATATTCTTGATCCATTTACTGGTACTGGTACGTTTATCGTGAGATTGCTGCAAAGTGGATTAATTTCTAAGGAAGATTTGGTGCGTAAATACACGCAAGAACTTCACGCAAACGAAATTGTGCTACTGAGTTATTACATTGCTGCAATAAATATAGAAGAAACCTTCCATTCTATTATGAAAGGAGAATATAAGCCGTTTGAGGGCATTGTTTTGACCGATACATTTGAAAGTACAGAAAAAGCAGATTCGTTTGAGGATGAGATATTTGGAGAAAATAATGAACGTCTTGAACGTCAACAGAAAGAACCGATTTTCGCAATAATTGGTAATCCTCCATATTCAGCAGGACAATCAAGTGAAAATGATAATAATGCAAATAATGAATACCCTTATTTAGATGGGAGAATTTCTAATACGTATGCTAAATATACGAATGCCAAAATGAAAAAAACACTTTACGATAGTTTTATTCGGGCTTTTAGATGGTCTTCCGATAGAATTGGTGAAAAAGGCGTAATTGGTTTTGTTTCAAATGGTTCATTCATAGATAGCCAAGCGACAGATGGATTACGAAAATGTTGGTATGAAGAATTTAATTATATTTACGTTTTTAACCTTAGAGGTGACGCTAGAACATCTGGAGAACAACGAAGAAAAGAAGCTGGGAATGTTTTTGGAGAAGGGAGTAGGACCTTAGTCGCAATTACAATTCTTGTAAAAGATGGTTCGGATAATCATGAAATTTTCTACCATGATATTGGTGATTTTCTAGGTAGAGAACAAAAACTATCAATCATTGATGAGTTTAAATCCGTTGAAGGAGTTAGTTGGGACAAAATTATCCCTGACAAAAATAATGATTGGTTAAACCAAAGAGATGAAAGGTATCAATCATTTGTTCCGTTATACTCTAACTCCAACACTAGAATATTTAATGAAATGATGATTGGGGTTACTACTAGTAGAGATTATTGGGTATACGGATTTTCAAAAGAAAAAACAATTGAAAATGCGGAACGTATGGTTGAGAACTACAATTCAGAAATTAAAAGACTTAAACAGATAGGGGAGCCTGGAAATGTTAAGTTAATTAACACAGATGGTTCATTTGTAAATTGGAGTAGAGCATTAAAGAATAAGTTTGAGAAATCTCAAGTTATTACTGTTAATAAAAACAATGTTGTTTTAAGTCAATATCGACCGTTCTGTAAAAAATGGCTTTATTATGAGAATGACATTATCGAAATGCCTGGTAGATATCATAACTTTAATGTTAATCCAGTTGATTTTAAGTATATTCAAACTCTTGGATTGGGTTCAAAGAGGGAGTTCTCTGCGATAATCGGAAATTGCATCCCTAACTTTCATCTTATGGATACAGGGAAAGTATTTGTTAATCAGATAAATGATAATAATTCATTGTTAAATAGTGATTCTTATAGTAATGAATCAGAACTTGTGTCGGAATCTTTTGGAATGAGTAGAGAAGAATTGTTTTATTATATATATGCAGTTCTTCATTCTTCACAGTATAAAGAACTTTATAAAAATGACTTATCGAAAGAAGTCCCTAGAATTCCTCTTTTGAAAAATAAAGAGAAATACATTGAAATCGGTCGTAAATTAGTGGATTTACACTTAAACTACGAAACAGTTGAACCCTATTCAGATGTTAAGGTTGAAGGAAAAGAACATCCGTCATACAAAGTTATGAAGATGAAGCATCCTAAGAAAGGTGTTCTAGACAAGATCGTATTCAATAATGATATTACAATTTCAAATATTCCTAAAAAGGCGTATGAGTACGTTGTAAATGGTAAACCAGCTATCGAATGGATTATAGACCAGTACCAAGTAAAAACTGATAAGGACTCGGGTATCGTTGATGATCCTAACTTGTACTCTGATGATGAACGATACATTTTTGAACTTCTACTACGCATAATTAATGTATCTGTTCAAACGGTAAATTTGGTAAACAGCTTGCCCCCGTTGGAAATTATAGATGTAAATTTGAAATAAAAATCACGACGTTTATAAACTACCCATTCTGAAAAATGGGTAGTTTTCTATATATAGAATCAATCTCTTTTAGTTAACCTTTTCCCAAACTAAAAATTACATATGTAATACATGTATATTTTTTGTAATACAACATTATTTTAGGGTTTAATTTTAAAAATAAAGGAAATTATTCTTATATGGAGAAATAATATGTAATACATTTTAATGAAATGGGGAACTAATGTAATGCAAAAGGACAATAAAAACGAAGAAGTATTAAATTTAAGTAACACAGCCGATAAGACCACTGAAGAGATAAAAAATCGTAGTATTCGATGGTCTGACAGTGTTTATGATGAAACGAGGGCTGCTGCCCAAAGTTCCGGGAAATCCCTAGAAGAATTTCAAAAAGAATTATTAGGAATGAGAGCTCGAATTTCATTAGAATCTGATCATGAGTTCGGTTCACAAATAAATGTAGTCAATGAATTGTTAAATCAACTTGGTGATAGATTTACTTCGATTGTAACTCATGCTAACAGTAAAATCCAAATTCAAGCAACCAATTATGAAAAACTTAAACAGCGTACTGAAAGTACGATTAATGAGTTAAAAGATAAGAATGATGAATTAGGGAAATCAATTTCGGAACTTGAGAAAGAAAAGAAAAAGCTAGAGGATGAAGCTAGCACTACAAGAGTTGACAAGTGGAGAGCAGAAGAAGCGTTAGAAAAACAACAACATGATTATGACGAACGGATTAAAGAATTAAAAGATTCAATTGAAGAGAAGAATTCGAAAATTGCAGATAAAAATGATAAGATTGACCGTTTAGAAAAAGATATTGAATCTATGAGGAAGGCAATATCGTTAAATGATGAATTAAAAAGTACAGTTGAATCTCTACAACTAGAATTAGAGTCCCAGGCTGCAAATCACCAACGTACTTTAGATGATTTAAAGAAAGACCATGAGATCGCTTTTAAAAATAGAGAATTAGAAATACAAACTGCCCTTCAAAATGAGTTTAGACAGACTTTAGAAGAAAAATTAGAAGAATACGACCAAAAGAGAGAGAAGTTAAGGGCAGAACTTCGTAACCAGTATGAACAAGAGTTGCAAAAAGAAAGGCAGAAAGTCTTAGATTTACAACAAGAGATAAGATTATTAAAAGAAAAGAAAAAATAGTAAACATGCCTTTGCACCGTATCTGCAAAGGCATTCCGTTGTGGAGTGATACTATAAAGAACAAGTTCAGGCCTATCTTCTTGTTCCCCTTAATGCGGTGAGGTTCTGTTATCTCGCTAACTAGGGAGGACATAGGCAAACTTGTTCCTTACAAATTATATGCCCTAATGAGGATTCGTTTATACTTCTGTGTTATAAAGCCGGAAATCTAGCATATACATAAAGGAAATCTAAAAAGGGGGCGTTAACAGTGGTTAATTATTCAAATGGAAAAGTCTATGTTCGTGCATCCCTAAAAAGTGACTCGATAGCAAAGCCGAATGTACAATCTAAAAAAATCACTTATTCAAATAGGGGAATGGGCCTAGAGGAAATGTTAAATCGGACAAACACCTATTATAATGAGGTTGCTAAATGTGCGGTAATTCATAAAAAGCCCACTCCTATTCAAATTGTAAAAGTAGATTACCCCGCTAGAAGTGCTGCAACGATCCGTGAAGCTTATTTCAAGCAATCCTCTACTACTGATTACAATGGAGTATATAAAGGTAAATATATAGATTTTGAAGCGAAAGAAACTCAGAATAAGACCTCACTCCCACTATCTAACTTTCACGAACACCAAATTAATCATATGCGCCAGGTATTGAATCAAAATGGAATATGTTTTTCCATCATTCGGTTTGCCTCAACAGATGAATGTTTCTTGCTCGATTCGAATCATCTTATTTCCTTTTGGGATGATCAAAAATATGGAGGACGTAAATCTATACCAAAATCTTTTTTTGAAGAGAAAGGGCACTTAGTATCTTATGGATTTCAGCCGGAGTTAGATTATTTATCAGTGATAGATAAGTTATATCAGATAACTAAGGATATATATTA
The DNA here is from genome assembly GCF_058315175.1 of Metabacillus sp. RB-C-LZQ-3-1. Classification (NCBI taxonomy): domain Bacteria; kingdom Bacillati; phylum Bacillota; class Bacilli; order Caryophanales; family Bacillaceae; genus Metabacillus; species Metabacillus sp. RB-C-LZQ-3-1. The sequence continues at coordinate 21,378 of NZ_JBZFLI010000014.1, forward strand.
ATGATAGAAGGTTATTTATACCAAGTAAACGGATAGAGCATGATACCTAAATTAAGTATCATGCTCTATTATTTATCCTCTATAATCCGATGTGCAAGTTGTACATTGACCTGAACCGCCACACTTATGACAGGTCATTGTTCCACCCGCAGACTTTCCAGAACCGCCACAGGACATACATTTGGTTGTTCCACTACATGCCCAACACGCTGTATGACTTTCATAACTCATTTAACTGCCTCCTAACACAAAGAAATACTTTAATACTTTAATCCTATAATACCATACTATATATCTACTAATTTTTATTAGAGTAAGTAAATTATTATATTAAATATAAAAAAGACATTTGAGAATTTCTAGCATTTAATATTTAAAAGGATTATTAAAATTTATCGGTATACGCCCTGCAAACACTTTGCATACAAGCTTTGCCAAGTGTTTGCAAAACTATATGCAGCGAATTTTTTAAAAAGAACGTCTTGAACCTTTCCACTTTTAACCTATTAGTCTCCTAATTTATGAATAATCCTTCTCAAAACTAGTTATCTCATGGTTTTCGAGAGATAAGTCACTTTCCTATTAGTCACAATCTTATTCCTGGGAGGAATAAAGTTATTTCATCTTCTCTTCTTTTCTCTTTGTATAAAACATTTAAACTCTGTCAAAACTATAAGAAAATATAGATTGGGAGAGTGAAAAAAATGTTTGGTGTAACCACAAGTAAAACCAAATTTGGTAAGTACTTAGACAAGAGAGGCGTTAAACAAAGTTGGATAGCTCAAAAAGCAAAAGTCTCTCAAAGCTATGTAAGTAAGTTAGCAAATGATAAAGATAAGATTCCCTCTATCCCTGTAGCAAAGAGGGTTATTCGAGCATTAAAACAGTATGATCGTCATATAGAATTCAGTGACTTTTGGTAAATTAATACGTAAAATACTAAAGAAATCCTTCGTATATTATGATATAATCAGGTAGTCATTAATAAATAAAGCATTTTAATTTCATATATAAAAATGGGAGTACCCCACAAAAAAACTAGTGAGATATTGATAATATTTCACCAGTCTTTTTGTGGGGTTTTTTAGTGTTCTAAAAACAATTCGAGATGATGGAAAGGGGCTTAATTATGACTAATTTCGAAAAAGAATTAGAGATTAAAAGAAGAAAAGAAAAAATAGAACAAATCTTGAATCATAAGGTGGAAGGAGAAGGATTCATTAATGCAGCACCTTCTATATGGAAAAAAATCATTCTCTTACATTTCAACAAAGTAAGTAGAGGGGAAATGACTGTAGAACAATTAATTAGCCTATTAGAATCAAAGGGAGTTACCTTTAATCAATCTAAACAACTCATTCGGTTCCCAGTCATTCATTGCCTTGAATATATAGCTAAAATCTCAAAAACTAAATTAGAACTTGAAAGGTAGGTTGTTATGAAGATTTTAAAATTTTTAACTATAATAGTTCTTTCACTCTCTTTATCTGCTTGTGCAACAGTACCTACTACTCCACCGCCTGCAGAACCTTTACCTAGTGTTTCATTACTAGAAATGGCAGAGAAACACCAACTAGAAACCGTTGAAGCTACTGTTCAGAAAGTAATTGATGGTGACACTATTGAAGCTGTTGCCATTACAGCTAATAAGGATTTAGATGTTAAAGCAAGTCAATCCTTTAATGTGCGCTACCTTCTGTTAGACACTCCCGAAAGTGTTGGAGAGCGTGCTCCTATGCCGTTTGGTAAAGAAGCATCTAATTACCATAAACAGCTCGTGGAAGGAAAAAAGGTAACGCTGATCTATGACAAAGGGGATAAAACTGATAAGTATGGTCGTCACCTTGCGTATGTCATGCTCGATAACAAATTAGTCCAACAGCAGATATTAGAAGAAGGGTTTGGGATTATTCGATATGTTTACCCACCAAACACAACATTTTTAAGCTATCTCCAAGAATTTGAGAAAAATGCAAGGGTTACACATAAAAATGTATGGTCCGTTCCAAATTACGTTACAACTGATGGATATAACGTAGCGGCAGTAGATGGTCAAATCCTTCAAGATAAAGTAACGGAGGATGTAGTTACCGGTTCTGGAGAAGTGGCTAAAGATGGGATTGAAGTATACTTAAATAAGGAATATGGTGGTGTAGCGGGTAAGGCTTACGATGCTCTGTTAGAAGAAGAAGTAGAAAATCACATAGATGAAGGTGTTAATAAGGTTCTCGAAATCTTTAAATAAAAGGGGATTGGAGGGATTATCATAAAAAAGTATCTAGTGGTAAGACGTGTAAGCGGGAGAGATTATTTTCATTCTATTGTTAAAGCGACCAGTATAAACCATGCTGCTGAAATGTTTACTGACGAAAATTATATTGATTCAACTTTAGAGGCACAACTCTATTGCATGTATCCATTAGTATCATATTCGTTTGATTCTAATGGGAAAATCGTAGTTCCAGAAGGTACTTACTATAAGATGATCATGCCTATGGATATTCAATGAAGTCTTACAATGTGATTATGTATAGAAATTCCAAACTTTCACTCAAAAAGAGGGGATTTATAATGAAAAAAACATTCATAGGTTTTATGATTGCTATCTTTTGTTTGAGTACAAATTTAACAGGTCTCGTTGCTAAAGCTGAAGAATGGCCAAGAGCAAAATGTACTTTGACAATTGATTCAGTGAAACATAAAGTACCTAATTACGCAACTCCCGATGGTGTTTGTAAGAATTTAATTGAGGGTTATTACGTTAGCTTTTCTGATGGAACTGACCGTTTTGGTATTCATGGTATGGCAAATCAGACTGTTTCTTATAGTGGTCAAAAATTTATTATAGGTGTTCCATCAGGTGATTACGTTGAAGCTGAATTAACAGTATATACAATTAAAAAACCAACACCCAAACCAAAGCCAACTCCTAAGCCAATAAAAGCTAAGCCAGTAAAAGTACTATTCAAAGGTAAGGTTACTGCAACTTCTTTAAATGTTCGTTCCACTGCAAGTATAAAAGGGGGGAAAATTGGCACTCTTACGAAAAATACAACCGTAGAAATTGTAGAATCTAGTAATGGTTGGTACAAAGTAAAATATGGTAAAGGTTATGGATGGGTTTCTGCAAATTATGTAAGGAAATTATAATCATTTTACTTAGTGTTTAAAAAGTGGGATAGAAATTCTATCCCACTTTTTTATGGTTGTCTTTGTAAATTAGCAAATATTTTTAAATTTATAAGTCATATAGTTAATGCTTGCCCCATATAGTTTTAATAAAATGAGTCTGACAGTAAAGGGGATAATAAATTGAATGAACATCGCACTCGGAAAAGTGTGTCCTTCAACATAACAGAACCACATGAAAAAGAATTGTTAGACTTTGCTCTTCAACAGTCCGATAACTTTTCGGGATTTTGCAAGGATCTAATAATTTCCGAAATGAGAAGAGTCAAACAACGGTCTCAGCAAAAAATCATTAAATTAAATACTTCAGGAAGCATTTCTATAAGCGCAGAGGAATTTGAGAAACTTTTTGCTCCAAGCGGGAATTCTCATTAAATAGAAAGGGGTAGGGGAATGAAGAATACATTTACACCCATGTTTGATAAACGAGTAAAGCCAGCTTATCTTATAAACCAAGAACAAAAACCTCGAAAGCAACGAAAAGATAAGAAAACACAAATTAAAGTACCTGTTACAGAAGAAGAAAAATTAAAAATCGCCAAGTTGAGTTTGCAAAATGGATACCAGGGCGAGATTCATCCTTATTTAGATATGGTTTTTTCTGTTGCGGTAGAACGGAATTTTACTAAATACGCTAAAGTTTTGCCATATAAAGATACAGAACTTTATGTATCTACCAAGATTCCAAAAGAAGTTTACGAGAAAATTGTTCAACTAAAAGTAGAGTGGGGACTTCGAAGCATTAGACAAGCAGCACATCGTATTCTAATAAATGAAATTCAAGTCTTTTAAAGGGGAGTAAAAAATGACAGCAATAAAGTATAGTAAATATGATCTGTTATTGAATGAATCTCTAAATTTAGAACAAGAAAATCCATTTATTCGATTTCTAGGAACTTTATTAAAACAACGTTCTTTTTCCTTTAATGTATTAGTCCCAAATGACCTATACCTCAGAGCAGAAGTGTTATGTGATGATATTACTAAGCTACGCATGGAAGATAAAACATATAACCAAGACAATTTAATCAATCATATTTTTACCAATTTTATTGAACAGGTTCGTAAACATGATTCCAATGTAGGGAGTATTTATAATCGTATCATCTTGAGAAATCAACAGATTCCTTTAGTAAATAACACACCTCTTTTTCCAGCCAAAAGTCGTACTACTGTTTCTACTAAAATCCCTCGCGACAATGTATATAGGGCAGAAGTGTTATTACAAGACCTTTCGGTTTTTGCACCTAAACATTCCCTTCAAGTTGAAAATCTCATAGAAATAGTTTATTTAGATTTTTTATTAGAATATCAGAACGGAAGAAGGAGCAATGTCATTAAAGAGATATTAGACGAATTAGATGGTGATTATGAAGAAGATGAAGCGTAAATTTCCACCTTCCACAATCTACTAGTCTATGATAAGATAAATGTAGTATTACTTTTTCTTTTTTCTTTTTTTAGCAACTCTCTATGAGTTAGCTGTTATTTACTAAACTTATGCGATCTCTGGATCGATCTCTTTGAATAACACTATCAGTGTGTTCAATTTACGAGACGTCCTAGAGGTCGCTTTTTGTGTTTCAAGCGGATTTTTTAAAAAACTAGGAGAGTGATTGTTATGTTTACACTAACAAATGTATTGCTTGCAGGAGTCATTGGTGGCGTTACTGGTTTGGTAGCACATCTCATTAGAAACAATCGCGTTCTTGTACTTCCGAAGAGAAGACAACGACCAAATGGGATATTTTTCGGCTTTTTGGCCGACTTCTTCATTGGTGCTTTGGCATCCATTTTTGCGACTACCTATCTTTTTAACCCAAGTGATATTCGTGAATTGGTTGGGATAGCCATAATGGCAGGTATGGCAGCAGAAAATGTTTTGCTAAATCGTGACCTTAATGCAGAAAAAACAAAATCAGAAGAACTAGACAAACTTCAACAACGACTAATTGGGAAAAAGTAAATGTCTAGTTTTTCTTCTTCCTTTTTAGGAAGAACAATAAAAAAACTACATAGAGAGAGGGAAAGGAATAATGAAAGGATTATCAAAATTAGAGATTGAAAAAATCGAGGAATTAAAAGAAAAAATGCTCCAATCAACGTGTGAAAAGGAAGTGAGATATTATGCTTCTCTTATTCACGAGATATTGGATGGAGTAGAGCGGAGATTACAATCTGTTCAAAAAAGTAATATATTTGAGATTCTTACCAAAAAAAAGTGGCGGTTAAGTTCTAATTAAGGGCTTAATCGCCTTTTTTTTGTTGTCTTTTTAAATCTGAGAACCTATCGGATACTAAACATAAGGAGAGATTTAGATTATGAGTTACAAAGTTGTTGAAGCTTTATCACTTGAAATTAAAGGAAGGGACAGTTTTTTTGTATTTCCTAATGAAGAAGCATATAACACATTTGACGTTCCCTTTCCCAAATTAAAAGTTTTAGATCGAGTAGCAATAAACGGGTGCAAGCGAATATGGACTATTCGAAATACAAATACACAAAGCACCTTCACGCAGCCAAATGGCACGATTTGGGCGCTTGCAAAAGTAACCATTTCTGATGAGTCAGGCTATTATGCTTCCATACATCGCAAATATATAGAGAGAGTATTACCAACAAAAGAAGATGAAGCATTGTTCCATAATAACGGGCAATTATCATTTTCTTTTAGTGATTGGTAAAAAACTAAAAGGGATAAGTATGTGATAAGATAAAAATAAGAATCTATATAAAAAAAGGCGTGAGCAGAATGATTGATAAAATTAATTTATCAAGGCGAGAAAATCTGTTTTTAGCAAAGAAATCGTTGATAGCAAACATTTATTATACTGCAAAAATCGAGGGTGTTAACGTAACCTTCCCTCAGACGAAAACGATTTTAGAAGGAATATCTGTTGCCAACTTAGATATGGATGATGTGCAAAAAATTCTAAATCTAAGAAATGCTTGGAGATATACAATTAGTAATATAGATAAACCTTTTCATTTAGATTTCGCAAAAAAGATAAATGAATTCGTTGCCTATAACGAAAGCATTGAATGGGGAGTATTGCGAAAAGGAAACGTAGGGATTTCAGGAGTAGAATACCGTCCTACCATTCCAGTGGAAAGTGAAGTCATAACTGAAATGAATAAAATTTTGAACATTTCATGCGTTACAGAACGAGCTTTAACTTATATGTTGTGGGCAATGCGTAAACAATTGTTTTGGGATGGCAATAAACGTACAGGTATTATTTCAGCTAATAAAATTTTAATTGAACACGGTAAAGGAATTTTAACGATTGAAGAAAAAAATTTAGGTGAATTTAATGAACGACTCTCAAAGTTTTACGAGACAAACGATTATAGTCATATAATCCATTTTTTATATGATAAGTGTTTATTCGGTATTGAGTACACTGATTAATAATTACACACTTGAACAATAAACCGTTAAAGAGAAAGGATAACTAAATCTAAACCGCAAAAGTATTCTTTGCGGTTTTTTTGTTGTTCTAATCCGTTTATTTATTCCTGTCAAAAATGGTATAATATAAGTACACTAAAGCGGTTCTATCACAGAAACCCTACTGCATAGGATAGTAAAAATAATCGAGGGTGGGATAGTAATGATTAAAATTTGGGAAGTTATGACCGTAGAACAAAGAAATCTATATAATTCTTTGAAAGACCAAATGATGGATGCTGTCACAGCTGATGAAGTACGTTATTTTGCTAATCTAATGCACGAGCTACTTGATCAGGTGGAATTAGAATTGGAAAAAGCTCAATAAATTCTCTAGTATTGAATTTTTAACTTTGCTATAATTATTATATATAGTTTTACTTTTTTCTTTTCTTTTGCGACCTTTTAAATTGGTCAGCTGTTACTTAACAAACACAAAGCAACCTTTGGGTTCGATATTTATACGCTAGTCGTATGTCTATCAAACTCCATTGGTTGCTTTTTTTGTTTGTAAAAAAACTTTTGGGAGAGTGAAGCAAAATGTCAAAGTCAATCGAAGAAATTCATGCTTATAATGCGGAACATGGGGTTTTGGAAACCAATCCTGTTACACCGGATTATCATGAGATTGAAAGAGAAACCTTCTATTTCGAAGAGTTAACTAAACAGGATGAAATCGTTCTGGAACGTCTTAGAATAGTCACTGACGGTTATGTTCCTCATTATGAAGTATCTTATTGCCATGCGATCATCAATGGAGTCAAAGCGGAAATTATGAATTTTCCTTATCAGATTCCGAAGCGTGGAGCGAAGAAATTTTTGGTTCAGGAATGTAAGGAACAGGGGATCTTTATTAAAGACATATGCAGTATGGAGAAATGGTCGATTTTAAGATAACTAACTTAAGTCTATTAAATAAACTTGGAGTGTAAAGAACGTTATTTGCCTGATATTCAGGTTTATTTCGTTCTTTTTTTATTTACCAAACTTTTAGAGAGGAAGTATTAACATGGAACTGTTTAAAGGGAGAGTTGTTGAGCTAGGTATGACCGTAGATGTGTACCGTAATCTCCATAAGGAAGGTTACAGTATTCGAGATTCTAAAAAAGGAGTGGTTTTAGCCCATTGTGATTCTGTAAGGATCGCTAAGGCTAATTTTAAGGTATCTGAAAGTGGAAGGCTAAAAACCGTAAATGAAAATCGAAGACGGGTACACGCATTTATCAGAGGTACATTAGTGGGAATTGATGAACCAATGGTTGATGGGTTAAGCAAAATCTATTACAACCCCTATAAGACTGAAAAGTTTTTAGATACCACTAACGATACTTACATTGATGCTGCTGCGGAGGTCTATTGTACTGGTAAATTTGCTTTCGCCAAGAAGGAGGATTTGTTGGTATGAATACCTATGAAATCATGAGTTCTAATTGGGTCGTTGCTATTTCGGTAAAAGATTGTATTAAGCCTGACAAGGTAGAAAACCTTGTCAAAGAACACTTTGACCAAATGCTGAAATTAAAAGGAAAATTCATGTTAACGCATGAAAAGTTTGTATCTTTTATTAATCAGAAATTAGGTCATGATTCGGCCTCTTATGCACCAGAATCTTTTACTAATAGTTTTATCATCTATCTATAAAACAAAAAAGTCTTTCACTAGCGAAGAACTGTCAATTATCACAAGTCCTTATGACAATTGGATACTCGACAGAGAGTATTTAGAACGTAAAGGCTTGTTTTTGTCTAGTGAATATGAATAAACCGTTGGGAGGAATAACAATGGAGAGAGCAGAGTTATTAAAAAGATTGAGTAAATTTAAGAATGTTCCTGGGCATGGACCAAAGGTTGAACAGCAATCCAATAAAGAATTGGGGCTATATGTAAATCTTATCGAAACTATGTCCAAAAAGGGAATAGCTAAATTGAAAGAATCTAAAAGCTAAATCATAACAAATTTAAGGAGGGTTGCCCCTTTATTAACATAAGGGGCGCTTGCTCCTTTTGTTATGGGGATATCAGATATGAAAACACAAAAATTAACGGAATTAGCAGAGAGATTAGCCATACCACTACCTAGCGAAATGGGTTCATTTGAAGACTATGATTCACTCCATTGTAATTTTTCAGGAGGGAAGGATAGTATTGCCTTAGTGCTGCTGTTACTTTACGGATACAAAGTACCAAAGAATAAAATCAAACTAGTCCACATGCGTGTTGATTCTTCTGAAGAACGCAATCCCAATCCTTTATTCGATTGGGAACAAACAGATGAATACTTACGTTATTGTGCGGAGAAGCTTGATTTACCTTTAGTTATTCTACATTCTCCTAAAAGTATGGAGGAACGTATTAGAGAAAGAGGACTTTGGCCTGCTCCTAGTCAACAGTTCTGCACTAGCTATCAAAAGCGTGATGTGTACGCTAAATGGGTGCGTTCTTTGGGTCCAGGAAAATACCTATGTCTTTCAGGAGAAAGAGCCCAAGAAAGTGCAAGAAGGTCACAGAATCTTGCTAAAGGTACATTTAGAGTTTATACGAGTGCAAATGCCCCTACGAAAAAACGCTATGTAGATTGGTATCGTCCTGTCCATCATCTCCTAACTGACGAAGTTTGGGAATTAATGAGATTGGCAGAAATAGATCCACATCCATGCTATCAATACGTTTCTCGTTGTTCATGCAAATTTTGTATCTTTTTATCTCCAGCCGAGATGAAAAAAGTAGCTGAACTATATCCTGATGAATTTCAAAGGTTAGTAGAAATGGAAAAACAAATGGGACATACCATGAAATATGAAAAAGGGAATCCTATTTCATTACAAGAGTTTATTAATAAAGCTAGTACAAAAGATGACCAAATGATATTAGACTTATTTAAGCCTTGTGCGGCTTGGTAATGGGAGGTTAATAGATTGGAACCAAAATCAAATAGAACGGGTTTTACAAAGTTAGGATTTTCGAAATCGGGATTCGGGGCATGTTCTCAGTGGGCAAGTTGTTCAATGGGAAAGTTTGAATGTCATTATGCTGCCGTTGATCCAGAAGTGAAAGAGTATTGTCATTGTTATCAACGCAATCATTATACTCCTAAACAAAAGGTCGAATCCGTTCAGAGTGTTGAAACTAAAGTAATGCTTATTGAAACAAAGGAAGTTAATTTTTATAAATTCGATAACCTTGAAACTAGATTATTAGGAAAAGCACTTACTCCAAATTTTAATACAAAAGCGGGTGAGCTGTATATATTGCGTCCTACTAATCAAAATAGCGGTACTCACTTCTTTGTTAATAGTTTTCCGCAAAATAAGTGGTTAGGCAGCTATAAGGTGGAAGACTTTGAAATCGTAAAAGAGTTTCCGAATGAAGATGAATTACTAGCCAATGTTTCAACGGAAAATAAAAATGTAAAAGAATACGTAAGAGAAGAAATGGACTTTAATGGAATGGAACAATTAAGTTTATTTTTATAAATAATGGCACCTAATAACTTTTTCGTTATTAGGGCCTTTTTCAAATTCTTTACTAGTTTTCAATCTCGAATTAGATGTTGAATTCTATGACCAAAATATAGTTATTTTCAATTAAATATGCTATATTAAAGTCATATTGATTTTTCTTTTTTTCTTTTTTATGCGACCAATTAAGGTCAGCCGTTCCCTAACAAATTTCGAGAGCCTTTGGGTTCATGTAGGATCTTTTTGTATCCTTATGAGTCCAGGGCTCTTTTTTGTTGCTTGGGACATGATTAAACCATATGCGCGTGTGTTAAGACGACTAGCAAAAAAGGGTTATTTTTGTTACTTGTCTTTTTTATATTTTTAAAAAAACTTTTAGAAAGGGTGTTTCAAATGAAACAATTATTAAACCAACTTAATACAGGAGAGGAAGCGGAAAAACTAGCCTATATCTTGGTAAATCAAACTCAAATCCCGAAACAGTACTTTGAGTACGGTTCACTCTTACTTATTAATGATTCTAGTAGTGAAGATAGCCTACAGGAATATGGGTTTTATAAGAAAGATGACCTTACACAGCGCTATTACAAATTTGAAAGTATTACTGTTAGCTGGTGTTCTGAGGAACAAATGGGACAATGGTTAGAGGAATACGAACAGACTCCAATTGAGAATATGACAGCCATTTTAACGGAAATATCTCTTCGGGAATCCAATCGTGACATTGACCATCATTTTTCTTTTGAACAGTTTGAGTTATTTAAAAAGAGATTCGCTGAGTTTGCTGCTACTTATTAGACGATTATTACGAAGGAGTGGAGATATGATGATTAGAATATATATTGCCGATATTTTATTCTTTTTAGGAAATAAGCTAATCATACTTTCTGCATTGTTGATGGGCTATAAAGATACAGCTAACGAATTGAAAGAAGCGCAAGCACATTGGCTTAAATCAGATGCCTTTAAAACAAAGAATTACTAAACAATACGAGGATATTACTCGCTAGACCCATATTGCGAGATACTAGACAATAAATGTGCCAAAGAGAGGAAAACAAAAATGAAGAAACCGATCACTGTTATACAAGCTGATATCATCTTCAAGGCTCTTTATTACACAGCACGTAATGAAGGTGTTGAAATAAACGAAGAGTTGACTGAAATATATGAAGTATTAGCAGAAGACAACCCAAGCGACACGAACGTAACAGATACTATTGATGTTATGGAATATTTAAGCGAATTTATAAAAAAAAGTGGTGAATATAACACATATTTCATAAAAGAAGATGATTGCAATGATTTTGATGGTGAAATTTGAGTTATTCTTCGAAATTCGTTTTGATATGAAAGAAATGTATTTAATGAGTCCCTTTCCTGATGAAGAGTTTGCTAAGTTTGCGGAGTCTTATTAAAGAATAGTATTTTAACAGAAAAGAGGGATATTATGAACGTTGCTGATATGTTATGGCAAGGACTAAATCTTGGAGTTCTAGCACTTATTATTGTGGTTGTTTATCGAATTCTAAGTAGAACTAAAAAATGAGATTAGATAAATCAAACAAACTATGAGAGTCAAAAGCTATTGGAATGTTTTATTGTTCCAGTAGCTTTTTTTATTTCAAGAACTAAACGTTAAGGGTGTATGACACATGATAAAACAATATGAAATTAATGCTAGAAATGAAGAAAGAAGATTTATTAGAGAATTGAAGAAATCACGATTTTTCTCAACTGTTACAGGTCAAATGAACATGGTAACGGACATTCAGAAAGATTGTATTGTGATTAAAACAAATAAAAGTGAGAAAGGTCTAGTTCTTTCTAGAAAAAAACTAAGATTAGCAATTTATTACACGTTTCATAAAAGAACTGCTACAAGAAAGTGTCTAGAGTCTTATAGTAATTACACAAGTGCCTTATTAGGACTCCTTTTTAAGATTTTTGAGGGAAGAGCATATGTTAAAAAATTAAAACACGGTTTACTGAGATTAACTTTAAAAGGTACTCGATTCATAGGCTCTGGATTAGAACGAGATCCAGCAGTCAGAAAGATATACAAGGAATTGGGAGGTAACTACCTTTTATTTAACTATTTCCATATCAGACATTCCAATTTTATAAGTATTTTAGAAAATGAGGATTGGTATTGTGTCATTGATAGTGGTGCTTATAGCGTATTCAAGCAAGGTCAAAAAGCTATGAAACAAAAACGAGAACGTATAGAACAAAATGAAGCTTATCAATTGAAGTTATTTGACGTAAATGAAATTCCCATGATAAGCGTAGAAGAGTATGCTGCTTTTATAAATACGTACAAAGACCATCCACGAATATTAGGGTTTTTTAACCTCGATGTGATAGGTTGTCCTGCGGCTACTCAACGTAATTTCAGTAAATTAAAAAGTCTTTGTCCTGGTGCGAATATTTATCCAGTATGGCAGTTTACAGATTCGTTGGATTCTCTTCAAAAACTAATAGATGATGGCGAGTATGAGTTAGTTGGCTGTGGTGGGATTGTTCCATTTCTTTCGAATAGAAAGCATATTGTAAGAGAAAAATTGGAGAAAGTCTTTAATCTATTCAAAGATATAAATTTTCATTTTTTAGGTGGAGCGGATGGAGAGATGTTGCTTCATTTCCCTTTTACCTCAACTGATACTTCTGCTTTTTTAAATAGTCGCAAATCAGCTAAACAAAGACAAATTTTTCTTCAAAACGGGAGAAGAGTAAAGGCTCCAGAAGAAATGACCACAACGGAGATCATTCGTCAGAATTTGAAATTCTTGATGAATCTCGAAAATTATTATAATAATCAGCAAATCAATTTATTTGAGAATGTTAGTATTGCATAGGGTTGCCGTCGGCAATCCTTTTTTTATTTTCCGATATAGTAAAATAGGCAAGAAGGGTTTACCTATAAGTCAAAAAATGTTATTCTTAAAGAAGTTACTTTTCGTTTATTTAACAATTCAAATTATAATTTAATATTAATAGAATGGGAGAACCCCACGGATAATGAGAATGACCTTTATAAGAGGACTTTCTTTATTCGTGGGGTTTTTTCTTTGGGAGGATTTTAAAATGAAAAAGAAAACACTTTATCCTAATAAGTATGCTTTAGTTGGAGATGTTATTCAATTTGAAAGAAATGATACTCTATTTATTGGTACAGTTGTTTCTTTACGAGAAAACTCTGTGATTGTCGAGTTAACCACTAATGACGCTGTTAAATTAGAGCTTGAAAATGAAAGAACTGTGGTAAGTCATAAGAAATACAAATTAAAAGAAAGATGTTCTAATCCACCTAGCCCTACTTTTTCTTATTTTGAATCTATGTGGACTGCGACAAAATAAAAAAGGTCTTTGACTCAAAAGGAGTGTCTACATTGAATAAAACATCTGGATTTGATTTATTGAATTATATAGAGTCTACACGAAATTTAATGATTCGGATAGGGTTACAGGAAGGACTTACTGATCCTAAGACGATAAAGGTTAGTCAAGAACTTGATAGACTTTTAAATATGCTATCAGAAGGTAAGAGAGAACAAATAAATTAAGGTTATATAGAATTTAGGAGGAAAATATGAAACGGTTATTTACGATTTTTTGTATTCTATTGGTTTTTCTATTACTTACTGGATGTTCATCTAAAAAACAAGCTTCCAATGGTCCTATTCCACCGGGAGCCAAACAACAACAGCAAGAAGAATCTGAAAGTGACGTAAGCAGCGAAGAGTTTGACAACTATTTCAATTCAGTTATCAAAAGTTCTAATAAGTCATTAGCAGTTTTTAATGATTCTGTAGATGGACTTTATACTGGTGATGTATCTACGGATCAATTTAAAACTATCATGAAAAGTCTTATTAACGACTCTAATAAACTTATAAATGATGTTGAAAAACATGAAATAGACCCATCATTTAGTGATGTTCGTCAAAATCTTGTTATTCAGCTTAACGGCATTCATCAATTGTTTTTGGATGCCATAGATATGGCGAACAATGATGAGATCGATAAGGATTATTTACGTACCACCTACTTAGAAAATAAGCAATTACAAGGGGATTTAGTGAATAGTTGGTTGATTAATGGAGAATAATTTATTGATTAGAGGAAACTAATTTACATTAATAAATTTTGGTTTAGGTAAAAAGGAGGTGATTTGAATAAAAAAACAAGGCGTTTAAAGCAGTAGGATAGTTATTAACTAATGTAGTGAAGAATAAAAATAATTAAGAGGTGTATTTTATGCAATGGTATTTAAAAGTATTAAAAAATTATGTTAATTTTAACGGTCGAGCAAGAAGAAAAGAATATTGGATGTTTTATCTCATACATACTCTTGCACTTATAACATTATTGATTGTAGACACATTAATTGGTATTCCTGGGTTACTAACTGGATTGTATTCATTAGCTGTTATTTTACCGGCTTTAGCTCTAACTGTTCGTCGGTTACATGACGTTGGGAAAAGCGGTTGGTGGATTTTGATCTCTTTCGTGCCATTTGTCGGAAGTATCATTTTATTAGTGTTCGAGTGTTTAGATAGTGACGAAGATAACAAATATGGTCTTAATCCTAAAACCTCTCAAACAAATGTTGCAGCTTGATTAAATACTATAATTATTTAAGCCGTAGGACTTATCCTCGGCTTTTTGTCTATATTGATTATTATGAAAGCAGAAGAGAGTTATGAGTGGTATATTTTAATCGATACATAAAATTTTCCCAAATTAGAGGTATAAATTATGGATTTTAAAAAATTAATGCTATACATAAATATATTAGGAATCTGCTTTCCTGTAGTTTTAACATATGTTCTAATCGCTAATATCGTCTTGAAACAACCAATAAAGCCAATCTCCATTGTCATTTTAGCTTTTGGTTATGTGGTCATGATTAAACGTAACCCATTATTCCGAGACTTATGGAATAAATGGTTCCCAAAAAAATAAAAGGGGTAAGGAGGATTAAGGATGCTTTCATATAAAGAAACAGAACTTATAAAAGATTATCTTAAAAGGAATAAGTCATTTAATTTAAACGACTTATGCAAATATTTAATTGATAATGGATCTAGTGCGGAATCATATTCCACTGGAAAACTTAAAATCTATCCACTTGTAGCTGTTTTTATAAAAACATTTATGGATGGTATCGAAAGTGAAATTTTTGAAAATAATGTGTTTTTCGTAATAAAAGGGGAATTGCCAGGCAATGTAGAATTTGAAAAGAAAGAATTACCGAGTGAAATTGGTCAGTTAAGTTTGTTTTAACTAAAAACAATAGGGGAATCTATTATGCTTATTCGATATAGAGACGACTTTGGTAAACGCTTTAAGAGTCTATTTGCTATGTATCCCGAAGCAAATATGAAGATGGATTTTGAAAGCAGAATAACAACACTTGATTTTAATTTCTTTGTTTCAGGAACTTTTATAGATGGTAAATCATTTAACAATGAAAAGTACGGAGAATCTAAAGTTTTTATTACTAATAAGGACTTTTTTAAAGGGTATGGCGGTTACGACAAAAAGTATGATGAACTTTATCATGCTCTTTATGCTATTAATATCCCATATACAGATTATGAATCCGAAGAATCTCAAACTAGAACTGTAACAGTAGATTCAGATGATACCATTGGTTTTATGACTGAGATAGAGATAAATCCCCTATTTCAAGATCACAAAATATCAAATGTAATGTTTTCAATGGCTTTAAGATATTTACAAAGACTTCATTTAAATCATATTTTGATCAAACCCTATCCTAAAGATATTGGGAAAGAGCGATATCGAGGGAAGAAAAGAGATATATTACGTTCCATTAATCTACTAATTGAATATTATGAGAAATATGCTTTTGAGATAACAGTAGGAGATTATGATTTGGAGCAGCCTTATATGATTTGCTGTTTAGATAATGTCGATGTTGAATCAGCCAGATATAAAATAAATCAAGATTTTAACGTGAATGGTCTTTATTAGAAAAGCAGGCATCTAGCATTCCTTGTTAAATCTAGGCCATTTTAATGTTTGTTATTATTACGAACACTAATTTATAAGCACGGTGAGTAAAATTTTTGAGCAAAACATATCGTTTAGCAAGGGATGATTGTAATGAAAAATGAACTAATACAGTATATAAAAGAGTCTAACAAAATGCTTCACAAAGCTAAAAAGCAATTAAACGAAATACGTTCTAAAGTGATAAATATACCAGATGAATGGTTTTATGATGACCTTGATGAAAGTTTAAGTGAAATGGAAATAATTAAATACTTATATTCGAAGTGGCTATTTTATGAAGAAGAAAAAACTAAAATTGAAGGAATAAGTAGTACTTTAGTGCATGATATTTTTGAAGGATTATTCTCTCACCCATTTAATGAACCACATTGGATAATAGAGGGAATATATGAACTTGAAGATAAAACAGGTATATTTTCTAAACATGTCTTTGAGGATATAAAAGAAGGAGCATATACTCTTGAAGAGTTTTTTGGAAAAGTAATACTCGAAGAAAGAAACAAAAAAATGGGGCATTTATTTAATTTGGATGAATATGAGAATCTTTATTTCAAGGGAATTAAACTGGAATATACAGATTCAATGTTTATTAGGGGTTATGTTCTTCCAATGGATATTTTAAAAGAAATCGATATAAGGACTCTACCAAAACAGGAATTTCCTTTTTTATTACCTACTGCAACAAGTATCATTAGTTCTAAACTTAAATGCCCCTCAATAGTTATAGAAGAAGTAAATGAAGACGGAGCTTTACTTAATATTTATATATATGGTGATGATTGGGATAATCCATTGAAATTAAATCATGTTTTAAAGGAGTTAAAATCATTATTTGATAAGGAAGAAAAACTAAAGGAGATAGATGAATTAACTCTAATATCAAGTAATTATGTGCTTCAATATCGATTAACCATTCCCATTTTCAATTCAAAAGAATTATATAACTATGTTAATGAATTGTTAATTGACTTAGAAGCGAAAGCATATGAAAAAGTACTGAAATTGGCAATGGATAATTTAGAAAACAATAAATCGAAATAGGACTATATTTTCGTAATATCTACTGTTATATAAATTAGGGGGAGAAAATACCTCTTTTTTTTGACTCTTAACCATCACGGTAAATGGTAATTTAACGAATAATTGAATAGACTAGGAGAATGTGTGTTTGGTATAATCTATAATAATAGGAAAATTATTAATAAAGAAAGAAACTAAAAGGAGAAATTTTATATGAATAATAACACACAAACTGTTAAGGAAGGCATTTTAGAAGCTAGGAGTACTTTGATTAATCGTCGTTTTGTAGGAAAGGAACTCGGACTTTTAGGAATAATTACTTTTGCTTTATTAGCATATCTATATTCGGAAAGTATCATTTCATTTTCACCAGCTATAGTTATCCCTCTTTTTATAATTTTGGTTGTTTTTATGAGAAAGCCAAAAGTTTATAAAATATATTCTATGGTTATAAGTATTATTTGGGGTATTCTTGCAGCAGCACTTGGATTACTGGTGGGATTTGGATTACCATTTTTTCTAGGAATACCTTTTTCTATTCTAATGTTTGTTGTAGGATTTAGATTTTCAATGAGAAAACATAAAAATGTATGATAATATAACTATTCGTTAAAATCCGTTTTAACGACAAATTTCGACATTGAAAAGGAGTGAAATGTTTTTGGAAGAACTAACAAGAGAAAAACAAGTACATCTCACCCGTTTACTCGATTTAGTAAAGGAGTTGCCAGAATATATTAATGAATTTGTAGAGGATAAATCCATAAGCAAATCCCCCTCTACCCTCCTTGCTTATGTACGAGAGTATCAGCATTTCTTTAATTGGGCCATTAAAAATAAAATAGTATTAAATGATGAAGATGAATTAGTTACAACCATTAAGAATGTTCCTCTCTCCTTCTTAGAGAATTTACGGAAGAAACAAGTTGAAGCTTATATTCGTCACTTAAACTTACGAACTAAAAACAATGCTAAAGCCATTAATCGTAAAATCTCAGCTCTAAAATCACTCTTCCGATACCTAACAACGCAAACGGAGGATGATGATGGTGAGTGCTATTTCTATCGAAATGTTATGACGAAAATAGACCTTTTAGATGATAAAGAAACTGAAAAAAGTAAAGAAAATAACATGGCAGATAAAATTTTACATAATGATCATGATTTAAGATTGCTTGATTTTATCAAAAATGAGTATCAAAGCAGGATTACAAATAAGCAAATTCAATACTTTAAACGTGATAAAGATAGAGATTTAGCCATCATATCCCTATTCTTAGCAAGCGGTGTTCGAGTAAGTGAAGCTGCCAGTCTTAAAGTATTGGATATTGATTTTGAAGAACGCTATATGAAGGTCATTCGAAAAGGAAATAAAAAAGATACCATCACACTAAAGAAATTGGCTATCCCTTACCTTGAAAGATACCTAAGTGTCAGAAAACAACGCTATAAAGCTACAGGGGACGAAGAAACGATGTTTTTAACACTTCATAGGGGTAAATGCAATCCAATGTCTGTTAGAGCCATACAGAACCTTCTAGACAAGTATACGATGGCTTATAATCAAAAAGAGGTGTCGCCTCACAAATTAAGACATACTTATGCTACTAAATTGGCTGAAAGTGGAGTCCCTTTACATGTGATCCAGCATCAACTAGGGCATTCCAATCCTAAAACCACATCTATTTACATGAATTCAACATTAAAGGAAATGAGAAAACAAATAGATAATGCGGAATAAAAAAAGGCGAGCATTTCCTCTCGTCTTTTTTATACTCCTAAATAATATTTAATTCTTTAAGTAGCTCTTCATAATCATTACAGGCATCTTCCAGAACTTCCCAATACCTTGTTTCATCAAGAGATGGCAACCAATTATATTTATTTATGAATTGGTTAATCAATATTTTTTGTTCTTCTGTAGAGTTGTTAATATAATGTGGTGTTAGGCCTGAGCAAAGCGCAGCGAATCCACATTTATTAATGATCCCATCTACTTCGATTAAACCACTAAGATGATTGATGTTCGATTCTTTCAATAAATTAAGTCCCAGGCTTTTCTTTACCAGTTTTTCGATCCGTAAACATAAACCTAAGTGATCCATGAACGACCCCACTTTTTTATATTTTTTTATAATATTAATAGAAATCGAATTCAATATTCAACTTAAAGGTACGCTTTCCGTATACTTAACATTTGATAATATGATAAATGTTATACAGTCTAGGTAGAGTAAGCCCTACCTCTCTTACTCCTTTCCACCTCCGAGGGTGGTCCTTTTCCCTAAACCATCACAGTCCCATTACATAGATTGTTCATTATAGCCAATCACTCCACTCTCACTTATAAGAGCTAAAAATTCGCTTGCGATTATAGGTTTATTTAATAAATAACCTTGTACCTCTTGGCAACCTTGTTTCTTTAGATACTCCAGTTGATGTACTTTCTCTACTCCTTCTGCTACTACATTTAAACCTAGCTTTTCTGCAAGTTTTAAAATAATGCTTGTAATTTCTGCATTGCTGCCATCTTCTTGAATGTCATTAATGAAGGATTTATCTATCTTTAATGTTTGAATCGGTAAACCCTTTATATAACTAAGCGAGGAATAACCCGTACCAAAATCGTCGACTGCAATATGAAATCCCATTTTTTGAAGGGTTCTCAATTCTTTAACAGCATCTTGTGATAAGAGTAAACTTTCGGTTATTTCTATCTCTAACCATGAAGTAGGCACCTGATGAACTTCAATTATCTTAATTATTTTTTTCGTAATACCCGGTTTCTGGAACTGACGAGCTGAAAAGTTAATGGCCACTCTTAACGGATACACACTAATTGCATTCCACTTTTTAACTTCTTCACATGCCCTATTTAGCACTATTTCGCCTAACTGATGAATTAACCCCGTATTTTCGGCAATAGGAATAAAATCAGCGGGTGAAACCCTTTTATTATTCCTCAACCGAATAAGAGCTTCTGCCCCTGTTATAAGCCCCGTCATAAGCGAGTATTTAGGTTGAAAGTATAAATCTATTTCTCTATTTTCTAATGCTTGCCTTAATTGTAATTCAATATGAAAATGTTCATCTGTAAAGGTCCGCATATGAGGCTGGAAAAACTCAAAACCCGTTCCAGACTTTTTTGATTCGTACATTGCTAATTCCGCAAAGCAAATGAGAGTTTCTACACTTTCACTGTGTTCTTTATATAAGCTGATACCAATACTCATACTTAAATAATAAGTTTCTTTCTTGATTGTAAAAGGTGTTTCAAATGAACGAATAATTTTGGAAACAGTGAGTTCAATGCTTCTTTTATCCATCAAATTTTCAAGAACAATAAAAAATTCATCTCCCCCTGGTCTTACAAGGAGAACGTTATTACCAAGAATGGCTTTTAATCGACTGGAAACGCTCTTAATTATATCGTCACCTAAACTATGCCCTTTAATGTCATTTATATCCTTAAACCGATTAATATCCATTGAGATAACAGCTAAGATCATGTTAGTTTTATTTGCTCGGTGGATTGCTTCGGTTAAGTATGATTCTAAATGCAATCGGTTAGGTAAACCGGTTAAATAATCATAATTCTCTTGATACCTTAACATGGTGCAGAGAATTGAATTTAGCTGTGTATCCAAGCTTTCCAACCTCCCTTTCTTTTCAAAACAAAAAGGAGTACCCCAAAACAGTTGCACCTATAGCTTTTAATAAAAAGCTATAGTGCATTTTTCTGCTTTGTAGGGTACTCCTATTAGCCGTTTTTAATTGTATACCTAATTATACTATTCAGACTATATCTATATCAATGTTTTTCCCTAAATTTCAACATTTTTCCGATTAAAACCCTTGAATGTATTTCCTTGATAAAAAACGATTTATCCCTATTATCGTTTCTTTTCTATTTCCATTAGCCTGACATTGTAATTTGCAATCAGAATGTTCCTCAACGTGTAAATTCCCTTTATCAATCACCCAATACCCTGCTTTTGACTTTTTATCATCTAAACTAATCGACCGTCTTTGCTTTTTTTCGAGGGCAAAGTAGAATTCGTCACAGTATGTTAAATAAGTATCCCATTTGGTATCTTGGATAAAGTCATTACGTGAAGCTTTTACTTCCACCACGATTATCTTTTCGGTAGCTGGATCATATGCAATTACATCTACTCTTTTTTTATTTTCCAAAGTAAATTCAGATGCTACGACATATCCTTTATCATAGAGGAATCGCATTACTCTATCTTGTAGTTTCCCATGTATCTCTAGCTCACTATCTGATAAATAGTTGGTTATATGTACTTTTTCGATAAAGGATTTAGGGGATTTCTTTTTTAATGAACGAATTTCTTTTTGCAATTGTTTTTTCTGTTCCTTTAATTTTTCTCTATCCTCATTGACCTGTGCCATTACACTATGGAAATCAGAAGAAAGACCCTCTGCATTACGAAAAGAATCACTATGGTATGAGTAACCTGTAATCTTATACGCCTTCTCTTCATCCCAATAAATAGGCCATCCCCTTTTTATACGAAGTTGTAAATCTTCAGCTAGTGCATTTAAATCTTTTATATAGTAAACATAATTTTGTTCAGAGTATTCCAAAATTCCTTTTTTACGTAAGTTCTTTTGCCATCTATAATCTATTCTTCTCGATAAGCAGAGTTTAGGCTCATGATTCATTCTTTGATATTCATCACGAGGATTTGAGAATCCGATATGTTCTAGAAAAAAGGTTTGCACAACTTTATCATACTTTTTTATAAACGAATACTGTTTTAGTATTTTCTTTTGTAGTTTATCAATCTCATTTTCTTTATCACTTAGGTCTTTTTCCTTTCGTTCTAACCAGGATAATTTACTTGATACTTCCTTTTCAAATTGCTCAATCCTCTCTCTTTTTTCCCCTAATGCTTTAATAAGTGTAGCAAGGGTATCACGTTTCATAGTTGGAAAAGAAGCCTGTAAGACCTCTTCCAAGCCTTTAAAATCAGATTCTTTGATTAAAGGAGCAAAAACAAGAGATTTTAAACCTAACGATTTCATTTTTTCAAAGGCTGATACTGATATTTCCCCTTCTACTTTTACTAAATAATTAGCATAACGAGAAATTCTTTTGGCTTGATCTATGGTGATATGATGTCTTTCAACTAACCCCTTTGGTTTAACTCCTTTTTGGGATTCGATAATAAGCATTTCACTAAATGTATCCGTACCATCTAATCGAGGCATTGTGCTCCCCTTTCTCTCAAATTGGTGTCCCGAACACTAATATACTCATTATATACGGTAAATGCTGTAAAAACACGTATCCTTAACCAAAATAATTCACTAAAATATTGACTTTTTTTGCAATTAATTATATAATTATAATATCAAAAAGTGTAATGTCATTTGATTTTGTTATATATAATTTACATGAAAAATGGTGGTGAATGAACATGTTAAGAGATTTACTTTGGGCTGCTGAAGCTAAAATGAGTTATGACAGAGGAAAAGACACAGGTTTAGCGGGGTTGTTTGGAATTGGATTAGTTATTTTATGCGTTTGGAAGTGGAATGATATTATCCATCCTTTATTGACGAATATAGGAGTTATCAGTTTTGCAGACAAGATTGGTCTTGTTTACGAAGGTGCTTCCGAAATGACGTTATTACGTGTAATAGGATTTTTTATAGCTTTATGTTTAACACTTGCAGTGATCGGGGTTGCACTTTTAGCACTATTTTTTATCGTATGTGGAATTGTTTATGCTGTAAATCAAAATCCATTTCTTAAATGGTTATTACGGTATACATTAATTCTCCCACTTAAAGGGGCATTGTATGCAGTGTTATCCCCTATAATATTAATCGAACATATTATTATTCGTATGTACCGATGGTTGAATCCAAAGGGGTATGCTGAAAGAAAAGCAAGGGCAGAAGAAAAACGATTAGCGTTTGTTAGAAGATTAGATAGAAAATTAATTAGTTTTATTAGAGGTTTATGGCCAAATGAAGTAAATCTAGATGAAGCTTTTTTACGCTTGAATCGTCTACCTATGAAAGGTGATGATAACTTTTTAATCGGAATTACGAAAGATGAAAAAGTTTATATGCTTGTTCCATCTCCTTATTATTGGAAATCACAACCCATCTCTGTTAATAATGCTTTAGATGACTTTGATTACAGCCAACTTTTTCATAGTTCTCAAGAAATTACCGAAAAATACTTTGATGGATTGCGTTTGGAGTTTTTAGAAACGGATAAGTATGAGTTTGTAAAAGAAATGAAAGTAACAAATGAACAAAAGAAAGGTGAATATAACAAAGTACCTCTTTCATCAATCGAAAAAATTTATGAAATAAAAGAAGAAAAACGAGTTCATTTCGATAATCAATTTAAAGTTTATGGTCAGGTTCGTGCCTATATTGAATATACAGACTATATCCAAAAGCGCTATTTATATAACCTTGAAAGGTTGGCTAGTTTATCTGAAACCGTTGATAGTGTTCAATATCCACATGTTATGCGTGAGTTAGTTAAATATTCTGCGAGTAATGCGGATATGATTGCTTTAATGAAAAACGGAAGTGCAATAAAGTGGGAAGGAGAACAACGTGAAGAAAGAAGAGTTTAAAAAAATATTAGAAAAACATAAAAAGCATATTACAACTGTAAGGCAATGGGATTTGTATGCTAAGAAGCATACACTCCCTTCTTCTCAATCACTAATATCTGTTTTTGGAAGTTGGACCATGTTGAAAGAGGAATTAGGTCTAAAAGATACTGATAGGAAAACTGAATTAATCGAGATCGCTTCAAAACATTTAGATATGTTTACTACAATCGAACGTTGGAATAAATATGCAAAAGAAAATGACATACCGAACGGTTATACTTATATTGCCTATTTTGGCTCATGGAATGCTGTAAAGGATAAGTTGAATTTGTCATATTCAACACCATACCCTTCAGCAGAAGAAAAAAAGGAAGAAATGATTTCTGTCTTAAAAGAACATGGAACTGAATATAAAGACCGTACCGAATGGGATAAGTATGCGAAAGAACATAGTTTACCTACGTATAAAACAATCAGAAGGTATCTCTCGTTGCAAGAAGTGAAAGAGATTGTACCAAAAGAGATTAAATACAACTATTCCAAAGAAGAGTTAATAAAAATTGCTAAAAGAAATTTCGAGCATTTTTCTAGTATGGGGAAATGGAATAAATATGCCATTGAACATGGTTTGCCTAATGCAGCCACCTATCATAGAAAGTTTGGTAGTTGGAAAAAAGCAAAGCTAGAAGTTTTTGGAGACTAATAAACCCCATCATAATCATTATGATGGGGTTTATAGCTTATTTAGAGTTTTCAATAATATTTATCATATCCCAGGCAGAAGTTGTAATGGAGTAAATTGCATCATCACCATGTTCATGTTGAGTTCCGGCACTTTCAAAAGTAAGGAGTATAGTCACTTCTAAGCCATCTGAATATATGAGAGTTACAAGAGCTTCATCACCTTCTATACCAAACACACCTTTTTCCGTTTCATATCCTACTTTCGTTAGTTTACCATCCCTTGATATTTTGTTTATCAAGGTTAATCCTACTTCATTCTTATCAACTGTATCTACTTTAAATAGATCACTTGATATTACTTCTGGTTGAAAGGCTTGAATAAAAAGGTCTACGTCCTTCATAAGTATAGTCGCAAAGAGAAACTCCACTACCCCTTTTTTCTGTCTATAATGGGCAATTACTCCTTCATCATGACTATCTAAATAACCGGTATCCACATTTTTAGAACTTAACCACTTGTAAACTCTCTCTTCCTCCGAGGTTACTGTTTTTATATCCGACAATACTTGTTCTTTTGCTGAAACTAAATTAAGCATTTCCACATCTTTTTGACCATAGGAATACCATAATAGCAAAGCTATCACGCCAACTATAATAGCGAAGATACTACTAATCTTTATTATCGTTTGCATTCAATCACTCCAATATTAAGACATAGAACAGAAAAGGATAGAGCTTGAAATATCCAAGCTCTATCAATTTTAAAACTGAATAAATAATACCGGGTTCATCCTATTAGACTTCGAAACATTCCAACTACCTTTGTGTATTTCAAAGTGAAGGTGCTGCCCTGTACTGTCTCCTGTATTCCCCATATTCCCGATAAACTGTCCTTTTGTTACGGTTGCTCCCGTTTGTACAGCTCTATCTCGTAAATGAGCATATAGAGTTTCGTATTGTTGTCCTTCAACATTATGTCTGATAATGATGCAGTTTCCATAAGAAGAAGATACATAGGAACGAACTACAACCCCATCTGCAACGGATACAACGGGAACTGTTCCAGCCTTAGCAATATCTACCCCACCATGAAACTTACCCCATCTCGGACCATATCCTGATGTAACAGAGCCAGTTGTAGGTCGCATAAAGGCTCCTGCAGTCATTGGAGGCATATCACCCTCAGCAGGTTTGTACACAGCCTCTGCTCTAAATTTTTCAGCATTAGCTAAAACTTTATCAACATACCAATCTGCGTGATTATATTGCCAGATAGCTTTTCTTGCGTCAGCGCCATAATTATTCTTTGATAGATAATAAGCAGCGGTATGAATAGCATCTGCGACACTCCACGGATCTGCCTTCCCATCGCCATCCCCATCTCTACCATATCCTCGACCACTAGCTATTACAGAAAGACTAGTAATATCAACACTAGAACTTACAAGTCCTCCACCAATGTTATATTTCCATCCAACCCACGTAGCGGGCATGAAGTAGGGTAAGAACCCGGCGCCTTACCATATTGCTATGGTAGGTTTCCAAGAACTCCCCTCCGAACCGTACGTACACCTCTCAGCGTATACGGCTCTCCACTTATCAATCTAGCCTTCCATTATGCAAATCTACATGGCATTTTTCACATAGCGCCATAGTTTTGCGATTCCGTTCAATCATACGTTTTTCCCATTGTTTCTTACCCTTTAGGTCTTTTAACTTCTTGATATGATGTATTTCTAGTACTACATCAGTTTTAAGGCACCATTCACATTGATTAGCGAGCAATCTATCGATCAGGCTCGTTCGGCTGTAAATAATGTCCCTTGTTCTAGAAAATAAATCGATGTCGTAAAGGGTAGATGGGATTTGCTGTTTCTTGAATCCATCTTTGTAAAAGTACGAGACTTTGTTTCCTTTGGCTGTTTCATATTTGACAGCGAAATGACCATTAATACTGAACTTGTTAATGATTTTTTTAACGCTACATTTATACTTATTAGCAAAAGTCTTATACATGCTGTACTGCATGATGTGATAAAATCCATCTAATTTGTATACATCATTTGCTAATTTGTAGTAGTTATATAAACCTCTAATTTCAGCATTATATATGGTCAGTATTTCTAGGTCATCGTTCTGAAGAAGGTGAGGTCTATGGGTAGACTTCCATTCATTGGTTTTTGGGTCTATTTTTACCGCTTTGTATTCGATTAATTTATTTCTCCACACTTCATGAGGTAATAATAGCTCACAGCTCATAGTTCTGGTTCTTTGTTTATGTCCACTAGCTGTGTACTTCATTGTATTATTGTCATGACTTATTTTTATATCGTAGCCGAGAAATCTGGCTCTTTTACTTGAGTGAGTAATAAGAGTTTTTTCTTGCGACAGTTCAATTTTCAGTTCTTCCTCCAAGAAAACGCTAATGTCATTTTTAATTTGTTGGCATTCTTCCTTGCTGCCAATAACCCCTATGATAAAATCATCGGCGTAGCGTGTGTATTGGATTCTTTTGTAACCCTTGTCCATTGGGTCTTTGTACGGTAATTCCATCATATGATTTTTTAGCTCATCAAGATGTTGTAAAGCTTGTTCCTTTTCTTCCTCGTCCATGGAGTTCCAATTATCCTTATATCTAGAATTGGCTCGGTAGAGCCTTGCTTCTCTTGTCCGGTATTCTTTAAGACGTTTTCTACCTTTTCCCTTATCAAAGCCATTTTTGTAGTCTAGCATGAATTTATCAAATTCATTTAGATAGATGTTTGATAGGATAGGACTTATAATGCCACCTTGAGGAGTACCACTAAAAGTTTTATGGTATTCCCAAGCTTCAAGATACCCAGCCTTAAGAAATTTCCAGATAAGGTCAATGAACTTTTCATCGCTAATTCTTCTTCTAAGAATGTCGATGAGTTTGCGATGATTTATATTGTCGAAGAATCCTTTAATGTCTCCTTCAATAAACCATTTGGCTCCATTGAATCTGTCTTTAATCTGCGATAGGGCAGTATGACAGCTCCTTTTTGGTCTAAATCCATGTGAGTTTTCAGAAAAGGTTCTTTCATAAATTGCTTCGAGTAACATTCTTACGACTTCTTGGACAAGTTTATCTTCAAATGATGGGATTCCTAACGGACGTTTTCCGCCATTTTTCTTTGGGATGTATACCCGTTTTGACGGTTTTGGTTGATAACTGAAATTTTTTAGACTGTCTATTAATCTTTCAATTCGTTCTAGACTCATACCATCAATGGTTTGACCATCTACACCTTGCGTCATATTACCTTCTTTAGCATAGATTTTTGAATATGCCATAAGGAAAAATTCAGTATTGTACAGATTGCGATAGATTCGTTCGAATTTGTAATCTTCACGTTTTGATTGTTTGGCCAGACTGTCTAACACAGTGTTTGGACTTCTCATAGAGCCTCGCGCTCCTTCCCAATATTAGTTAGACTTGATAAGCTGTTCCCCTTCGCCATGTGTTAGGCTTTCCCTAACTCGGACTATTACGGGAACTCCGTTACCATATCAGATATTCAGATACTGACTATCATAGCTCATTATAATGAGCGTTCTGACGTAGGTAATCACCATTTAGTACATATAAGAACAAGCACGATATAATGTCGGATATGACGTTCGCCCTTTACTACTTATTGTAGTTGGTTAGCAATAGACTACTCACAATTGACACGCAATTAATCAAAAGTGTATTCAGAAATTGGGTTCCAATTGCCCATTCTGTTTTGCTATATGGCGTATATAACCATCTTCCGCCAAAGGTGGACCAATAACCCCCTCGGACTGTCATTCAAGCAGTTTAGCCTTTATCCTCATTTATATCTTTTCACTTTGCTATTCAGTCGTATCGCGATGATTCGATAACTTATAGCTTTCCAAACATGCTACACTCCCCGATTTTGGTTTCCCTCACGGATAAGTTTGGTAGTGATAGGCTTTGTAGTCTTGCCTACTCTTTGCTAAAGGAGATTTCTTATATGACCTTATGGTCGCACCTGCATATGACCGACAGCCCCAACGGAGCTTCTCATGGTTGGGTGTGTCGAAAAGCCGGTTTCAACGAAATGTATCGCGGCAATCGAGTACCAATGGACTCCATATTTCTTCTCAGCATCTAAATAATATTGCATAAATTGTGTGGGAACTCCTGCACCTGGTATAACCATACCATCAAATCCGTAGTTCCCTCCATAGCCACCAATCGAACCTAACCATTCTGTATACGTTACTTGTCCTCCAGCCGAAGCGTATAAAGCTTCAATGAGTTTCTTATCTTTTATTCCCATATCGTGAGCATTCATAACTTCATCAAATTTGGAATAGTCCGTTACGGAATTTTCGGCAACATTAAATTTTTGGTGTCTTGTTTTAATAATAGTTTTAATTTCTATGATTCTTTCTTTCTCAACTTTTCTAGTTTTTACAACGGGTACGTCATTTATTATCTCGACAGGTACTTCCTCGTAAACTGTTTTTATTACTTCTCTTGTCTTTGTTACAGCTTTCTTTTCGCAACAAAATATTTGAGTTCCGACAAATACTGGTTGCAGTACCCATTCTGTATATTCCTCAATAACCTTTTTTTGAACAGGTTTTTTTACATAAATGGTTTCTTTATTTTCCTCAATATCTACATATTTTTCTGTTACGGTGTATTTCTCTGTTTCATAATCAATCTTTACCTTAGTAACCCAGGGGGTTATATAAGGTGTATAGGTATAATCTGTATTTCCATCCCAATACTCTGCAAAGCTGATTTTTGATACCCATTTGTCTGTTTTTACTAACTTAGCTTTTCCGCACTTTCCATCACGACAAACGGTTGTTTCAGTTTCTGTCCATTCATTAAATTTTTCATAATCAATATTAGGTTTTAAAGCTGTGGCCATCTTTTTTACTAGTTTTTTATGATCTTCATTTCCTTTAACCATAGAATCAATTTGGATGACTGATGCTATCAACTTCTCAGGCACACGGAATTTCCGTTGTTCAGCTCGTGACATATCAACTGTGGAATGAGATTGTTTTAATATATATTGTTGAATCTCCTTATCCTTACCTGTTAATTTTGCACCATCACCCCCATAAATCCATGAGGAAGCCATCATAAACACTATTACGACAATGATTATCCCTAATATTACTCCGAGAGCGGGTAACCCTATAGTACTTAAAAAGCCAAGTATCATTTTTGTTAAGAGGGCGATTGCTTTTGCAATCGCCTTTATTGCTAATTTTGCTACTTTTTTTCCTACTTTTTTTAATAAATTTTTCCCTTGCTTTTGGACAGCTTGTGAGGCTTTTTCTTTTGCCAATCGGACAACGGCTGATTCTTGTTCATCATGCTGCTGTTGAGGTAAACTCATTAACCGTTCCACCCCGCAAGAGATTGACGTTTACGTAAAATCTCTCCTTGTTTTCTAGTATCAAATCGTTTATTCGGACGATTTGAAATGAGTTTATCAGGGTCAATAGTAGATGTATAATCTTGGAACTCTTCTTGAACGATCGAATCAGCTTGAATTTTATGTCCTCTCACTACGCAAGTCTTAGTAACAACTTTACCTTGTGGAATACGAGCATCTCCCTTTTGATAAGGTGATACACGTACTATTTCTCCACTTGGTGTGGTTGCTTGCATGTAACTACGGTCTCTTTCAATGACCATTTGTACATTTTCCATCCCTTGTTGTTTTAAATCACTTAAATAAAATTGGCCAGAATCTACTTGTTGGTTAAAAGCTTGAACTTCTTGAACAACATAAGGATTTTTTGGTGTATTTCGATTTCCCATTAATTTGTTTGGATTTACATTAACTTGAGATGAGGAAACCGGAATTTTCCCACCTGCGGAGTCCACTTTGTAAACACTTGTTCCAGCACCTTTAATGTCTTGCGTAACAAATGAACCATTTTCAACTTGTAAATCTTGATATACGATTTCCCCTTTTTTCAATGTGCTATCACCACGACCAGTACGAGAAACAATTCGGGATTGTCCTGTTTTTGTTCTTACTTCTATATAAGATTGATCAGGAGTTGTTATCATTCGAACAGCACCTGGGGCAAGTCTTTCTAACCCGTTATCACCACTAATGGTTTGAGCCATTTGCAGAACTTCTGATGGTTCGGATATGATGTTATTTACAGCGTTATTGTAAGGATTCATTTTTGAAGCAAATTTTGAACCTGCTTGATAACCCGATACTCCTCCAACGACACCACTTATATATCCAACTGAATTACTAAAACCGACTTGCTTTGAAACAGGATTTTCGGTAAGAACATTTTTTATTGATTGGAAACCACCAACAGTTGCCCCTATTGTACCTTCAACACCTTTAATTAAAGGGATATTTTCACTTGAAGCTACTGCTTGTTGCCAACCACTACCAACGCCTTGACCAACTTGTTTTGCGAAATTAGCAACGGAACCTATGCCAGTAGCACCGAGTACAAAGCTTCCTGCTGCTTTTGCACCTAGAGTTAATGTTCCCACTTGTGGAGCAATGGATTGAGGAACACTTGCATTAGCGATTTCTAGATTTTTTTGATATTCATTACCACGCTCATTTTTCCACTGAACTTGTATCTGTTCATCCGATAATCCTTCAGAACGTTTATCTGCAAAGAAAGTATTTTTAGATTCGGTATCGGTTCGCATTCCTGCTAATTGACTTGCTACAAAATCACGATTGACTTTCTTTCCATTAAATAATTGAAGGCTTTCTACTCCATTACCTGAGTTTTTAGCTACATCTACATATATGGAATTTTTACCTCCATTTGATTTTGCGAATTGAACATCTACTTCCTCGTCACTCATATTAGGATTTTGTGCTTTAATATCACCCTTAATCAGATTGGTAGCTTGTTCTCCCACTTTTTCAGCAAAGGTATTTTTGTCAATGTATGGATTAGAACGTCCTTCAACCATTGAAGATGCGGTTGATTTTGTAAGTTCGCCAAATTGCTTTCGTTTCTCACCGACTACATTATTCCATGCTTCGGCTTTTTGGTTGTTATAGTTTTTGTGTTCACTATCAGTCATATCATCTTTAGGAGGATTTTGTTTCTCATAATCCTTCATAAAATTTGATTGATTGTTATTAGCCCATTCATTCGTTAGATCATCAGCGGTCTGTTCAGCAAGTTGGTATCCTTTTGCATATTTACCACTTGCATCTTTTAATTTTTGTAACTTATCCCCCGCATTAGCTCTAAACCCTTTCTTCATTTCATCCCGTTTGTTGTCCCACATTTGATTGAGGTCATCTTCAGTTGCATCTGGAAAACGAGATTTCAAATCACGCATAACTTCCTTTTGGTTTTTTGATGCCCAAGCATTTGTATCATCTTCAGCAATCGCATCTTTAAGACTTTCATCTGTACCTTCTGCTAATCCTTTATCTAACGTATCATTAAGAGCTTTGTTCCCTTTTTTCATTCGGTCAGCTATACCTTGTACTGCTGCTGAACCTACACGACCCGATAGTCCACCTACTACACCACCGACTTCTCCACCGATTGTAGCCAATCCAATAGCACCCATTGGTCCCATTGTTGAACCGGCAATAGAACCAGCCATGCCCGCAACGGCTTTTCCCATTTTTGATGTAATTTGCCCTGCTTTTAGCATTTTTTCAGCAACAGAGGTTGTGCTTGTGTCGGTTCCTGAATTTGCACCAATCGTGTTCTTTTTGTCGTCTACTTCTCCATTTCCTTGACCAGTAACCTTATTTTTTACACCTTGATAAGCGTTTTGTAAGGCACCTGAAATAGATTGGTCTTTTATAGCACCTTTTGCAGCTCCATACACACCTGCAAGACCTGCCATACCAAACATTGCTCCGGCTTTAGCGAATCTCCCATTCATATCTCCACCTAAACCTAGTAGTGAACGAAGACCTTCCGAAACTGGAATGAAAATGATGTAGAGAATCACACTTTCTATTAAACCTTCCTGTGAAATCGCCATACTTGCAACCAACCAAAATGTAAAAGCATGTACTCCCTGCACAAACACTGTTCCAACTAATTCCTTGAACCAAGCTCCTGTTATAGCTTTGGTTCGAGGGTTTAAGAAAAGTGCCATCATGATCGGTCCGAGTATCATTAACATAAGTAATGTTAGTTTTCTCATCATATAGTAAAAATTTGCCCAGATTGCTAGACCTAGTAAAGCTAGATTGATAATGATACGTCCTACAATTTCACCCATATTATCATCTAGTGTTTTTTGAAATCCATCTAAATTAGCTTTATAGGCTGAACTGAAAATATCAACAATAACTCCATTAAATTGAAAGATAATAGAATATACAGTCCCTAAATTCGCAAGGATGATTCCCACTATTGCTAAGTCTTTTATAAACTCTATAAAATATGTTCGATTAGCGGGATTAAAGGCTGTAGAGGAAACCCTAATCCCCGATAAAATGATAGAGATCAAGACAATGAAAGCAGCGAGAAACATGGTTGTCTCGAACCCAGGTATATACGCATTCTCTATATCAGCTTGTGTAAATGTATTAAATAATAGTTCCCCACTTTTATCTTTTCCAAAAATTAAATCTTTCAAAGATTTTAGGGAAGTAAACGGAGCTACTAAAGTTTCGTAAATCCAACCAAATATACCTCCGAATATTTCGAGTATCTTATCCGATAAAAATGCCATGCTTTCACCACCTACTCACTTCGTTTCATTCGTTTACGTTGGAGCATTTCTTCCAGTACTGCCGTATTACTTTCTACGAATGTTAACTCTTCATCACTTGGATCAGTGCGTAACCAAACACTCGATTTTCCACTTCTTAGAATTGCTTCCCCTTTTTCGGGATTTCCAAATAGGCACGAAATTTCACCTTCTGAAAGGTCAAAATTCTCTCTGATCTTCTGTAAATCTATTTTGTTTTGCTTTAAAAACATAAAGGTAAACGTGTTTTGGAGGATACCCCTTGCCTTTCTGCTTTCTAGTATTCTCACAAAGTCTTGTGAAGCAATACGCAAGCCAGCATTTCTTTTTCTAGCTCTACGAGCCATAGTTTCTAAGAAACTGACGGTTTGCTCCGAATCTACTAAAGTCCAAGCCTCGTCAGCTACTACTATCTTTTTCTTTGACGCATTTTCCACACTTTTTACGAAGTACTCCCAAATATAGTTGAGAATTACGTGGTAAGCGATGGGTCTTAAAAAGTTTTCTTCCATGCTACTAATATCAAAATTTACTAATCTTGCAGTATGAAGGGCTTGTGTTACATTTTTCCCTAGATAGGTAGCACCATCAAATATTGGCTTACTCCCTGTGCGAAGGAATGGGCGAATGGCTGCTATTAACCTCTCAGCCTTTTGTTCAGTTCCATACTTTTCGATTAAATACTGATAAACGTCTGAAATAGTTGGTTCTGGTTTTCTTACTTGTGATTGAATGATCTGCCCATCTACTTCACGCACTTGATTGTCATATAAAGAGGATGGATGAGTAGTAAATCCAAACTTCTCAAATAAATGTTGGATAGCATCTTCTAAGTAGTTTCTTTCAAATACAGTAAGCCCTTCCTCTTCACTATTTTTCCCACGACAGATAATATCGAAAAATCCTAAGATTTCATTTAACTTTTCTCTTAAAGGAACGAAAGATATATATTTCTTTCCGTTTTTTTCGATAATCTCTTTTTCGTCGCTATCCTCTAGTAGTTCTAATTCTTCATCATCTTGCTCAAGTGGGATCGTCGTTACGTTCATCGCTAAAGGATTAATTCGAATATCTGATTCCTCTGAGATTTTTAGATTAATTCCTCCTAATCTACGAACTATTTTTACAAATTCACCCTCAACATCTATTAATCTAGTACAAACACCCATTCCCGTTGTTTCACGAGCTAACAGAAGTTTAAGTCCTAATGATTTTCCCGAACCACTGGTACCAAATATCGCCATGTTAAAGTTATCTGGCTTTATTTCATCTGTTCCAAAAGCATTATAAAATTCCTTTTGACCTGTAATTTTATTAATTCCTAAAGGGATACCACCGTTAAAACGACCACTCCCCGAAATAAATGGTGAAAATGTGCTTAGTGCTCTACGGTCAATATTTCGCAAAGATTCACTAATTTCATTTGTTCCTATTGGAAGAACAGAACGAAAACCTTTCTTTACACGACTCCATGTTGAAGCCACCTTAAAGAACATTCCTGATAATTCATCTTCTACATACTCACTATACTTATCTAGTTCTTTCTTGCTGTTACCGTATAAAACACCTAATACTCCAACATGATAACTATCATTTTCATTAAATTGAGATTCGGCCATTAATTGTTCAGTATCAATAATCTTTGTTTCTAAATCTTGAATTTGGTCAATGTTTCCTCTTTTTCTTTGGAAACCGAGGTTTGATTTAAGCATGGTAATTTGTCGTTGAAGCATTTTGACGGCATCATTTTTAGGGATTTTATGAACATCTACTAATACATCACATTCTCCACTTGAAGTAAGACTATACAACCAATTGGTTTGCATTTTACGAGGGTATCCATCCTTCGTAATATAAAATGGTCTAAAATAAGTACGTGTTCCTAGTGATTGTTTAATGACTCCATAATCTTCATTTTTTATGGACATACCTTCAGGTGCGATAACGTCCCAAAAGGTTGGGCGCAGATCAAATTGTGTTGCCAATTCTTGTTCTGTATTTTCTATTCCCTTTTTTGAGTGAGCATTTTTTTCTTTTTTAGCTTGCTTGTTCTTGGGTTGGTTTTTCGATTTCTTTAACTGATTCATTCTCTATCATCTCCTTAACTGTTTCAATTCGAGCTAAGTCTTGGTCAGCTGTAATGTACAATGCTAATTGTTCTTGTAAGTTTGTATCTCTAAATTTGTTTTTAACTGCTTTTCTTCTGTTAAATGCGTAGTACAATACTTCTCCAATACCTTCATTGGTTAGCATTTGTACTTCTATCCCTGCTTTACGTAATGAGTTCTTAGCAGTATTTAAGCGACGATATAATTCTTGGAATGCTTTTTCTAAGATTTTTTCTTCCATCTCTTCTTGATCATCTGCTTTGATTTCAGAAGGATTGATGGTCATATGAAAGACTAAATATCTTTTCGTTTCATATCTTGGTGAGATTGCTTGCCATTTGGATAAATCCTCAATCAGTGTTCTTCCATATTCTAAAGCGTTTTGATTCATATCTTCTTGTGTCTGCATGGTTTCTCTCATGGACTCAATCGGTTCTGATAGATCGATGTAACGGTTCTGCAAGTAAAATTGAACAGGATAATTAATTTGTGCTAACCATGTTTCAAACGTCATATCTATGCCCTCTTGCTCGTCTTGAGATAGCAAGAAGTAGTTGACTGGCTCAACCTCAGCTAACATGACAAATTTATTATTGTTATAACGAATCATATGTGAGTTAATTTCTTTTATATCTTTAAATAACTCTCTAAACGGATCTGGTTCCTCTTCTCCAGCAGCACCCTCTTGTTTTTTTCCCTTTTTCTTTTTGGCGGGAATGATTGGAGTTTGTGCATTATTTTCTTTCCAGGGCAGAATTGGTTCTTTCATCATTACTTTTGCAAAAACATAAAGACCAATAGCCAAAATAGCCATAATTAATATTTCCATTTGTTTTGTCCTCCTTATATTACTTACGCCAATTTCCTAATTGCGTTCGGTACTGTAATTTGGTGTATAAATATTTATCAAAGTCCATGTGATACTTTTCTTTTCTGAAAAAACCTAACATAAATACCGCAGTTGCCACAGGTAAGGCGCTAATCATACAAGCGAGAATTCCAATTAAAGGACTTGGAAAAAGGTTGTAAATAAACGGTACATACCAGTAAATAATCCCCCCACCTGCGACTAGATAAATTAATTGACGTTTTGATATGATTCCGAGAATAACTTTTTGCTCCGAAGCCATATCAATGGGGACTGTCACTTTCCTCATGAAACACCCTTCCCTTCAATTTGTAATCTTTTATTTTTATTGGTTAAAACCGACCAGTTTCATTTTCATGGTGTGCCTGGATAAAAATTTTCCCCTCTTTTTTTGAGAGGGGAAAAAGTAGGTATAAGGTATAAAATGTTTGGATATGATATATACTAGGCCCCAAATCCGGCAATCCAGCCTGCAATATCGTAGGCCTTCATAATTATCCATCCACCAACGAATACTAAGGCTAATTTAATGAATCCTTCAGTACGTTTTTGTGGATTTCCACCTGACCCTGCTAATGTCATTCCGCCCCATACTAGACAAGCAATGATCCAGAAGCCTCCAATCGCCATTACAAAATACACTAGATTACTTAGATCACCGTAAACTCCCGATTTTTCAAAATTACCATCTGGAGTAATCCCTGCTTTTTTCCAAGCTTTCGAAGCATCTGCTGCTAATGCTGCATCTGGAAATAGGGCAGAAAGTGTTGTGACGACCAAAGCCACCACAAGCATAGCAGTCATTATTTTGTTTACCTTTGTCACGTAAAGTGCACCTCCATGAAATGTTGTGAAAAATAACAAAGGGCAAATAAAAAACCCCACTATAAGTACGATGAAACAAGACACCTTTAAAGGTATCTCCTTCATACTCATAGTGGGGTTCTCCCATTGCGTATGTATTTAGTTATTTTTCCTATTACTGTATTTATCTTATAAAAAAATAGGAGAAAAATCAATATATATATTAATAAAAACAGAGAAAAAGAACCTTATAGGTTAATAAAAATAAAAAGCCACGCTCCTAAAAGGAACGGGCTTTTACTAATTTCGCTATCATATTATTTAACTCCTAGAATATTAACGTAAATCATACAGTCATATCCTAATACTCGTTGAATAGCTCTTTTGACATCTCCTTTTACTTGAAAAACCCACTCTCTTTCAATTTCTATAATATCTTGAAAGATTCCCTCTTCACGAGTTTTTGCGTCATGTTTAAGGGCAGTATATTGAACAGTAAATTTTCTCATTGCTACACTCTCCATTGTTTTTTGAAAGTCTATAGGATAAAAAAGCCTTTACTATTTAATAGTAAAGACCTTTTCCTCAATTCTAACCTTAGATATTAATTTTCATAATTAAGCGGAAAAAATCATAACTTAATTTCTCTTATTTTCAGCGTAATACCTATAATTCCGGAGAATTATGAAAATCTATTCCATATAATTTTGACGAAATTCCGAGTAATTATGAAAAATTACGCTAGAATAATCTCTTCATATTTGGGATTTTGTTATTCATAAGAAGATCGTCAATTCCTTTCCCATCTTCTTCATTCCAAATTGCGAGATTTCCAGTATACCCTAGACTTTTTAGTTCTTTTGCACACTCAAATAAATGTTTCTTAACGTGAATATTGTTGACTGCATCAGCGTCAAAGCAGATATTAACTTGTTCCACTCCCATATCTTTTAAAATCGGAAGAGCAAGTCTCCATGCTCCAACACCCGGTAATGCTAACATAGTCGTACCAATATCACTTAATTCCATTGGATCATATAACTGGACAATTTTATCAACGGCAATATCACATTTAAGCGGTCCTTCACTTAGCCAAATCGTTTTTGCTTTTCTTTTTTGCCCTACTTCCCAATTTAAAAGCTCTTGAGAAGGAACAGATATATGCACAGGTGCAGGATTCCCCGAACCCGTTCCTTTTGGTTTATTTGCTGAACTTAACCAATAATAGCGTTGTCCTTTGATTAGTTTCACCCAACCTACCAATTCTTTTTCATAAGAAATGGTTTCGTATTTCCCAAAATCTAATTCAGTTTCCATAATCACTTCGCCATTGAAAGCAATTTGAACAAAATTAGGTTGTTTGATCACTCTTGCTTGAAGTCCATCTCGATTCTTTTTAATCTCAACGTCATTAGGAGGGTTGTCAATTCTGAACTGAAATCCTTCTATCTCATTCTTATAGTTTCGAAATGGTAAAAGAATACCCTTTGTACCTGCAATCGACCAATATGAACCAAATTGCCCCTTTGCTTCATAAAACCCTGGGATACCTCTGAAATCAGAAAGGCCAAGCATGTACTCCATATCTTTTACTGTTTCCCACGGTTTTTCAGGAAAAGAACGATACTGCCGAGCAAATATCTGATTGTCCGTTAATTGTCTGGAGGATGAAGTCAAATGTTCATAATGACTATCCTCCAAGATGGTACAATCTAAAAGTGCGCGGAACACTTCATTTAATATATTTGTGGATTTTTTCTTTTCTCCAACTTCATGAGCCACATTAGACTTATCAATTTTTCGTTTTTTCTCTCCTTTCAACCAATGCAGCCATGATGGTACAGCTGAATTTTTGCTGAAAGGATGTTTTGATTCTACTCGAATACACGCAATTACTTCTCCATCTTCATGAACCATACAAGCCCCTCGGTGACCACAAATATCGCAAGTTTCACGATAAAACTCGTACCACCCAGGCACTCTCGTTCTTCTTAATGTAGACCTCATTTGCACTTTTTCTGTTTGATTACTCATTCTTAACACCCTTTCCAAAAGTCTCTTTCTAAAAGTTTTTTTAAATGCAATCCTTAAAACGATTATTGTCAATCGGAGGCATAACCGTAATCACTTTAAACAGTTTTTTTCCTTCCTCTGAAAGAACAACGACAACAGGATTTTCATCCTTATCTCGTCCAGCAATGACATAATTGAAGGTATACTTATCAAGATCGTGATTAAATCCAGTTTGAACTTCTACAATAGAGCCATTCATAATGCAGGAAACTAAATCCCCTCTACTATAGCCACGTTTCTTCAATCTTTCATACGTATGGTTGCCTATGCGAATGTGACCTTCTCTACTCATTAGGATTTTTTTAATATCTCTCAACTTTTTTACTTGTGCTGCATTCATCTTTTCCACCACCTTTTTCATTAAAAAATAAAAAAGCGACCAATGGAAAGATAGATTTGGTTAATAGGCATAAATCACCTAGTAATCTATCAGTCCAAAGACCGCCTTAAGTTTGTTAGTTTAACAGCTAACTCATACGAGTTGCACAAAAAAGAAAAAAACAAAAGATTAATAGTTAAATCATACCATGCTTTTTCTTAGCTCGCAACGGTCTTGGAAGGATGGAACGTATCTTATGAATGAATCCTTTTTCTTGAATGTCAAAGGATTCTCCTAATACATGTTTGCTAATGGTGACAAAAGGTTCCTTTAGTTGCTGATAAACCGTAGTTTGCTCAATGATAGGTGTTTTTTCGTAATAGTTTTTTTGTACCTCATAGTGCATACAAGGCAAAGAGGAAAGCAGCGGAATATCTAACGCACTTGCCAAACGTTGATCCTGGCTAAACGAAAGTTTCTTGTTGAATACAAGATAGCATTTTAGATTATATTTTTCGATTAAGGTATGAATGTAATTTTTCCAAGCACTTGTTTGTTGGAAGGCATCATCTACAATAATCCAAAGTTCATCTAATTGTTCTAATGTATGCTCTGTATAGCTCTCCATTTTTCCAGTCGGAAGGTCAACCAGTACCACATCAAAATATTTCACATTGTTGATATAATGATAAAGCGTATCGTAGTTCCATTTATGAGAAGTATCGTTATCGTCAAGAGGCAACCAATGTACCCCATTATAACTCCATACAACACTATCAGAAGATATTTCACTCTTATGTAGAGCAGTCGCATAGGAATTCCACCCATTCGGAATTTCACTATATCTCTTTAGTGTCGTTTTAATAATATGATTGGAATTTAAGGACTCTAATACAGCTATCGGTACTCTCTCTTTCCCTAGAAAGATAGAGTAGTTCATGATAAAGGTGGTGACACCAGTACGATTTAAAGGAGCCCATACCCCTATCGTCTTATTTCGGTCCCATTTGGCTTTAAAAAAGGAGTTTTTACGTATTTCGAGTGCTCTTTCCGTTATAGTTCTTTCATCATCATATTGCAAAGGCTGAGTATTGGGATTGACCTCAATTGTATTTTTATCGCCTTTTTCCTTTTTATTGTTTGGAGAGAGTTCCTCCTTTTTAGTAAGAGTTTCAGTATCTTTTGATACTTCCTTATTTTCAAACTTATTTTCCTCTGTTGTTTCTTCTTTTTCCGTACCTTTACTTTCTCCATCATCATTTGATGAATTAGTTTCAGTATGATAAGGAGTTGGGTTAGAAAGGGTTGCATCATCTGTCTGATTTTGATTACTTTCTTCTTTCTTTCCAATCCCTTTATCTTCAATGGTGATAGGTTGCTGCGTTTCGGTTGGTGTAAGTGTAGTAGAACCCTCTTTTGTTTTACGTTCTTCCTTTGATGTTTCTTGAATGGGTTCTTGCGGTGGCTCAACTACCTTTTTTTCTGCTACCGTTTCATTTTCAATTTCTAGCTCATTTAATTTAACAGAATAACGGTGAATCATTACCCATGAACTTGCTTCACCTAAATCCCGAAAGGAATGGAGAAATTTCAATTTATCTTTATATGGCGAAACATTATCGTTTTTTCCAATGTATAGAATGTTAGGTTGAATATGTTCAATCTTTTCTAATGCTTGAGTTTGATCTGTAATAATAAATGATAATGATGAATCCTTTGTCTTTTCTTCAAATTCTTGTAGAGAAGTAGCATTCATAAGCTCTATGTTTCGATTATCCTTCTCCATTTCTTCTGAAAAAACGTTAGTTAAGGCGTTGATTTGGCTGGAATCCGAATTATTTAGTAGGAATAATAAAATCTTGACTACCATGTTGGCGATTCTCCATTTCTAACCGTTTTAAAAAGTTATTAATTTTTTTTCGTAGTTTATCTGTGACAGGCAAACGATAATTTTCAATGGCCACTAAATAATTCGTGCTAATTTGCAATTCCTTTGCAAACTCATATTGTTTCATGTTTCCTAATCGCTTTCGTAAGATGATAATTCTTTCCACATCATCAATAACTTGTATGTGATTTAATATATCTAATTCCAAGCTCCTGTCTCCCCCTTCGGTTAGATAGTTACTGTTTTTTCTGATAAAAACAAAAAATGCCCATACTTCACCCAGGGGGGTGTTAGTATGAGCAGTGCTTGCTTTTTTAAATATTCGATTGATAACTGAATCAAATTATAACATAAACTCACATATTCGTGAATAATATATTCTCATATCTCCTTCTAAAAAATTGTTATTGTCATCTTCCCTAGTTATTCTGTATAATTAGGGCATAATTACTTTTTCTTTTATTTTTCTTTTGCGACCAT
Source organism: Metabacillus sp. RB-C-LZQ-3-1 (assembly GCF_058315175.1). Lineage (NCBI taxonomy): Bacteria > Bacillati > Bacillota > Bacilli > Caryophanales > Bacillaceae > Metabacillus > Metabacillus sp. RB-C-LZQ-3-1. Next base: position 63,096 of record NZ_JBZFLI010000014.1, read on the forward strand.
ATTTCCGTTAAGGTCAGCTGTTAACTATCAAACTTAGTAGCCTTTGGGCTGTTTGTGATAAGATGTACTATTCGTATGTCTTGTTTAACAAACTCCCAAAGGCTTTTTTGCGTTTCAGCAAAGAAAAATAAGGGTTGAGTGATTGATCGAGTAGGCTTGTCTACTCATTTTTTATTTCTATTAAACTTTTTAGGAGAGTGTTAAACATGACAAATTGTACGGGAGTAGAATTAACTCAACAAGAAATGATGGAGAGATTACAGGAGCCTTTTGCACCAGAGGACATTGAATGGAGAGTTCAACGTTCTATGATGATACAAGGTAAAGCGAAAGCTATTGTACTAGCTTATGTAACTGCTAGAGCTATTCAACAACGTTTAGATGAGGTTTGTGGTCCTCTAAACTGGAAGAATAGTTACAATACTTGGAGAGAAAATGGTGTATTATGTGGCATTGCGATTAAGTATCAAGGCGAGTGGATTGAGAAATTCGACGGAGCCGACGAAACAAATGTAGAAGCGACTAAGGGAGGGTTTTCAGCCTCTTTTAAACGAACAGCTGCAGCCGGTTTTGGTATTGGACGTTACTTATATAAGTTAGAGGAAGCTTGGGTTGATATTAACGACTCTAAGAAAACCTCAAACGACCAATATATCAATGCTAAAATCAAAAACGGTAATCAAGATACTTGGGTTAAGGGCTATTGGACACCTCCAACTTTACCTGAATGGGCTTTACCAAAAGGATACTCAAAAGGTAATCAAAAAGGTAATGAACCAAATAGAGAGACTAAGCAACAGAAACAGCAACAACAACAACGTGGTACTAATCGTTCTCAGTCTGGTCAACGTGATCCTAAAAAACTCACTAGACAAGAAATACTAAAAACGATTAAAGAGCATGAAGCGAATATTGGTTTACCTAATAAACTGCGTTTGCCTTTATTTATAAAAGCAAATCAAGGTACGGGGACATCTGATATTTCAAAAGCAACAGAAGAAGAATTACAAAATTACTTCTGGGCTCTTCAACCTGTTAGTATTGTTGTTACATTTGGTAAGAACTACGGTTTATCAATGGATGAACTGCTTGATTACTGCCAAATTGTGAAACCGCAAGAGGAAATCAATGAACTATTTAACCTTTTCTTTAAAATAACAAGAGAAGATGTTCAAGAAATCCTTAATTTAATCCGTGGTGATCTGAACGAACAAACTGCTTAATGCAGTGAGAAGGCATAAAAGATGGGGTACTCCCCTCTTTTGTGCTTTTTTTATTTTAAAAAACTAACAAACATTGGGAGGAAATAAACATGAAATTTGAAATGAAGAGAGATTTATTAGTTGAAGGATTTACTAAAGTGGGAAAGGTTGTATCAGCTAAAGCTTCAATTCCTATCTTACAAGGCTTTTTACTTGAAGTAACGCAAGATGAAATCATTATTACTGGTTCGGACACTTCAGAAACCATTAAACATGCGATTAAAGTTGATGGTGAAGATATTACTGTTACAGAGCCGGGAAAAGTGGTTTTACCTAAACAAATTGAAGCCATTGTCAAGAAATCAAATAATCTTATCGAGTTTTCCCTTGATGGTTTTAAAACAACAATTAAAAGTGGAAAAAGTGAATTCGAGATTAATTGTCTTGATGCTGATGAATACCCTAAGTTTCCAGATTATGATTATTCAAGTCCTTCGCTATTGTTAGCGGGTGAACAGTTTAGGGATCTGATTAAAAAGACAGCCTTTGCTGCAAGCACTTCTGAAACACGACCTATTTTACAAGGGGTATGTGTAGAAGTAGAAAAAGGCAATGTTAATCTTGTATGTACGGATTCTCACCGACTAGCTAGAGTATCACATAAAGCTCAGTCTGAACAAGCGATTAAAATCGTTGTTCCAGCGAAAAGCTTTGATAATATGTGCAAAGTTTTTGACCTTGATAAACAGGTAGAGGTTTTTGTTCAAAACGAACAAAATATTCTCCTTAGAAACGGTCAGACTTATTATATTTCTAGACTACTAAGTGGAAATTACCCTGATACAAGTCGATTAATCCCAACTGATGCAAAGGAAATGGTCACGATCAATCGAAAAGAATTGGTTGATGGACTTGAACTAATAAAAGAAATCGCTTCTTCTGCTGACAAAAGTAGCGGTGTTGTTAAACTTCATGTGAACGGAGTTGCTTCTTTATCCAGCCAACAATCTCAAAAAGGAAAGGGGAAAATTGATATTTCCTATGATTCTTTTGAGAGTGAAAGCCACGAATTGACCATTTCATTTGATTGTAAGTTTGCCTTAGATGCGCTGAAATCAATGGATTGTGAAACAGTGGATATGAATTTTACTGGCTCGTTGCGACCATTTGTTATTAAACCACATGGAGATGTGCAGCTAGATGAATTACAGTTAATTCTTCCAGTACGCACGTATTAATAAATGATAGGAGTAAGGAAAGTCTTTTTAGGCTTTCCTACTCTTTATTTATAGGAGTGAATACTATGGAATTCGATATGAGTAAATTTGAAGCCAATCTTGAAGAAAGAAACCAGGCTTCAAAAGAGATAAAGGATTTAAGCGGTTTTATTAATGCTATCCGAATTGTATGGAATCATTATCCTATTGAGGATATAGATTTCAACTCTTTTTCGTATAAAGACGTAGTTAGTACGCTTGAAGCGATGGAAGAGCTACCCCTTACAAACGTAGATGACAGCGAAGAGGTCTTTTATGTAGACCCTCACAATCCGTTTATGGAGTACGCAAGGATAGAGAATACGATTGCCCGTTTATTTCATCATAAAAACAAACAATTTCATTCAAATGATGAGATCCTTTTCATCTGATGTAGGGGGATATTCTTATGTCTCAAATGGACATTTATGAACAACAGTCTTATATGACTTCTATTTCTAATATGGCCATGCTTAAACTATTCCATGATGCAGGTGTTAACGTAAAAGAGAAGATTCCTATCAAAACTTTTATAGTTAATACCCAACAACAAGATGATACTTCATTTGAAATTATCAGTGCAGGATTCAAGGAATTGTTTGAAATAGCAGAACCTTATGATTATGGTGATGAGATACCAGAGGAATATGAAAATATTCTTGACGAGTCAGAGTATAAGTTAATTATCAAAGATACAGTGTTAGCAACCGTTCTGCAAAGCTCCTATTCCAAAGAACTTGAACATGCCATATCATCTTCTACTAATGTAGAAAGTTACTTTCATGTTGAAGCGGACTTAGTTATTCTTCCTGATAAAAGCGGGTTTGCAATTCTCATTCAGTGGCCCGGAATGCTTCATGAAATAGCGGAGAATGTATTGAAGGTACGGAGACTAGCTACGGAATATGCTACTAAACTTATTGGGGAGAGTGAAAACAGAAATGGAATTTCTAATCAAGTTGACGGACAGATTGCGTAGTTTTACTGATTATGTATCCGTTACTAAACAAACAGAACAAGGTGTTGTTCTTGGCGAGTATCGAATGACTTTATCTGATGTGATCAAGTGCTTAACCGATTCGGGTATTGAAGGACAACGTACTGAAACTCCTTTTTTGCCTAAGAATTGTATTAAGTTGGTGACAAAGCTAAATGGTTTTGAGGTTTATATCGAAATTCCGAAAAGACAATGGCTTGTCACATACCAGGATAAACAAATGCACATTGGATTTCCAAGAATGGTTTTCAAGTATGATATTTACTCAAATCAGATTCGCTTTATGCAATTAGTTGCCATTAAAGATGATAAGGGTCGTATTAATGGAGAAACACCATTATTTTTCTTCCCCTTCTCTAATGTCGATAAAGAGAATTCAAAGGTTTGTATGGGCAGTAATGAATTGCCTACTATCAAATGCCTAAGTCAACTTGATACCATGCACAACCTTTTCTTTTCTGCTCCATTTGGGGAGGATTACGGTTGTATCACAACGGAAGGTCAAAGCGTAAGCAAAATTTTTGATTTATTAAAGGAAAAAGATTTCAACGATGAGTGGCTAGTCCCTATTGGCTCCACTTTCAATGAGTTTTTTGCTTTAAAAAAATAAGAGAATCTAACTACTAAACTATTATTGATATATTGGGAGGAAATGAACATGACTAAATCAATCGAACAAACAGATATCTTTTCACTTTTTGGAATCGAGGACGAGTATGCAGAAAAGAAGAAGCGTGAAGAAGAGGAAATGAAGAAGAAAATTGCTGAAGCTCAAAAAAGAGCAGCTGAATCAAAAAAATCTTCATCTACTACTTCAAGTAATAATACTTCTTCAGGTGGTGGAGATAAGTTTGAAGTCAACGATCAGACTACTATTAAGTATTTCGGTCAAGAAATCGCCATTACAGATTACTTTACTGTTGAGGAATTAACAGAAGGTATTCCTACTCAGAAAAAAGATGGCGAAACCGAAATGAAGAAAGTTGACGAGGAAGCTTTAAGAAAGCGTATGGAGAATGATTTTGCGGAGCTTGTTAGCGGTATGACTACAATGGTTTACATCAAAAAGAAAAACATTGTATTGCCTATCTTACAAGCGAAGAAAAAAGGTGCAAACCTTGAAAATGGTAACGGAGAAGAGTCTGAGGACTCTTCTTTTGTTATTAATCGTAAAATCCCCTTCTCATTACTAACAGAGTTTATTTCAATATCAAAACACTTTTCAGATGAACATGGTACAGAGGTACACGCCGATATTTATTTCGATTTTGATTCAAAGGACTTCTTTATGTTGATTCCAGAGCAAATTGTTCATAAATATTGGGCAGAAAGAATTGAGGATGGTTTTACAACTAGCAATAAGATTTTAGATAAAAGATGTGGAAAGGTAATGGAAATCCATTCCCACCATACTATGGACCCTTTCCCTAGCTCACTAGATGATGAAAATGAGCAGTCTCCTATTTTATTTGCTATTGTTGGGAATATTGACCACTTCTTTCCTAGAATTACTTGTAGAACATTTAATAAGGAAAATCAAAAATATATTCCAATCGATCCCTGGCTTATATTCGAAAATCCTTTTGTTCATGTACCATCTGAAAAATATGATTTAAGTGTCGTGGAGGTAGTATAAAAATGAGTATAAAACTAACGAGATATAATCAAAAACTTTATCCTTTTGTTGTTCAGGTTGGTACGGGTGCGACGGGCTCGAACCTTGTTTCTCAAATCGCCCAATTATTTTCGATTTTTCAAATTAAAGGGCAGTATTTGATAGCAGATCCCGACATAATTGAACCTCATAACCTAAAAAATCAATTATTTTTAGAAAGTGAAGTCGGTAAAAAGAAAGCTGATGTACTGGCAAGACGATATCGTGCTGCTTATCAGGTCGATATTGCTTCTTATTCGAAGGATTACATTGAAGATGTTGAATCCCTAATGAGTTTGTTTAACACAGATTATCAAAGAATCGGATACTCTTATGATACGTTGTATTTACCCGTTATTATAGGCGCGGTGGATAACAATTACACAAGGCAGATTATGCACCAATTCTTTGAAAAAGCTGGCCGTTGTCTTTATATTGATGTTGGGAATGAAAGTGTCAATGTTCCAAAAGACTATCCTTCTCGTCCTAAGCAAGATTGGACAGAGGAAGAATTAGAAACCTTTAATAGTTCGGGTTGGAGCGGGCAGGTTGTTTGTGGTTTGAAGATGGATGGTAAAACCATATTAAAGCCAGTCTCTGAAGTGTTTCCGGATATATTAGAGGACAAAGATGAAATTGCACCTTCTCAAGTAGCTTGCAGCAATATTGTCGCAAGTGAACCCCAAAGGCTAATTGTCAATAAAATGGCATCATTAGCGGTTACAACTTACATTAATGAATTATTCGAGAGTAATACCATCAGCAATCAGATGACGCTTTTCCATGCCAAAAAAGGATATATGCGAAGTAATCCAGTAGGGGATTTAGAATAAACCAATATGACATAGTAGACCCAATAGTGGATTAACAATACCGAACATTAAAGAATATTTACAGCTGATAACTTGGTGTCAAATACGAATATTAGGAGGTTTTACTATGTGTCATGTATGTGATGGAACAGGAATTGAATGGGTTTACGATAAAGAAGGATATGGAGATATTGAAGAACCAAGACCATGTTCAGAGTGTGCTTAATGTACAATTCGAAACGATGAACAAGGATGACATCTATTGCGTATTAAGACACGACAAAAAGCCGAAAAGTATTAAACTTTTCAGCTAACCCCCCTTTGTCTATTCGTCAATAGAACTGTTCGTCAACAGATAAAGGATTCTCACGCGTGAGTTTGTCGTTTTGCTATGTAGAAGGTGGCCACCTTTTAACCTACTTTTGCTTTAGCCATTATAGACAAACTGAATTTATTTAATACGCATTACGTACTAATAATAAATTATAGGGTGAAAAAAATGCGACTAAACGTGACAATGGAGTTACTTGATGATGATAACACTGGTATGAGAATCAGAAGAATTGATGTAGGCAAAGGAAAAATTGAAGGCTATATCGAGCATTTTGATGAAAAGGGGGTTTATAAGCGTTCCCAATTAACTAGTAAGTCATTAGCTAGACTAATAAATATTCTTGAAACTGGAGAATTACAAAATTAAAAATTAAACCCTATCTTAGTGTATTTTCTTAAGATAGGGTTTTTTTGTTTATTCCGTAAAGAAATAATAATCTTCAATTACTGCTATATTTGGTGCTATAAATTCAAATCCAATGTTATTTCGATTAGCAATCGAGCTTAAAATATATTCAGATATCCGTTGTCTTTCCGTTTCATAAAGGGATTGATGTAGACCGATATTTATTAGATAGGTTTCCTTCTCTTCATTCTTTATTTTTAAAATCGTTACATCTCCTGCTTTGCTACTATTGTTCAATGAGGACCAATAATGTAGCTCCCAGGACTCAGCTAACTCATTTTTAACGATAGGAGTTAAAAACACTTGAGGTGTTAAAAACTCTATATCGTTTAAGTTCGATAACCACCCTTCTACTGGTTCAGAAGTGGATTGTAGTCCCTTATCCTCTTTCGTATCTAAAAATGCCTGACGAGCCCCTAAACACGCAATATCAAATATGGTTTGTTTGATTAGATCATATACATCTTCAAAGTTTTGCAATAGCCACATTATAAATTTTTGGGTTAATTCTGTTCTAATTACTTCATTTACACTATCTTGCAAAGCTTGTCGGAGAATATGCGGTATTTCCTCGGTTAGATAGCCTATTGGCTGGGTGAAAAATTCATCCGGAAAGTTTGAATTCTCATCTAACATAATTTCTCTAGTAAGGTAATACCCATTATAAAATTGACTTTTAGTCGCTTCAAAGAACGCTTCATCAAATTTTCTTTTATCTTCCTCATTTTTAATAACACGATAAAATTTCTGGCTGTAAAAATTAAATACTCCTAAAAAATCAGCTTTAAAATCATGGTTATGTTCGAATAAATCCTTTAAGCGTTTTTCCGTAAGCTGAGCTTGGTTATCAGTTTTCTGTGCTTGTTGACTCATTTTCTATTCCCCCTATTTCTTCTTCGAAAGGTGGAGATGGACTATCATCTTGTAATTTCCAACTTCCGTTTTCTTTTACGATTGTAGTAATATAATAGGTTTCTTCCTCAGTATTAAGTGTTTCTTTTCGATAAAAGTTACCTTCATCGCCAGCAGGGTTTAATTCCACTTGTGTTACAATAAACTTTACAGCATGTGTCTTTTGCTCTTTTAACACTTCTTGTATGTTGTGTAAGAACACTTTGCCCTCTTTTTCATTTGGTATCCATTCTTGTTTAAATGTAGTAGAAGCATGTTTTGATAAAAACTCATAATACTGATCGGCATCGCTTATTCCAGTATTAAACTCGAATAATTCCTTCCCAATTCGTAGAGCTAACTCATTCGGGTCTGTATAGCTATCCTTCATAGGTATAGCATCCATTACTTGTCCTCCCCGTTGGTCTAGCTCATTGTCCTTTACAACTTCATCTAATGGCTTTTCCATCTCTTTGTAAATATCACTAGCCTTATCTCTTTGCTCTTCCTCAGAAGCTTTCTGTTCCTCTTTTAGTTGTTCATTTTCAGCAATTTGTTCTTGAGCCTGTTTTGCAAATTTATCATTGTTGCATCCTGTTAAGAAAAGTGAGGTACTAAGAGATAACCCCAAAATTCCTTTAACATATTTGTGCATATTCTTTCACTCCATTCGATATTGTTCGTTTATCTTGTTCATTTAAGAAATTTGCTAATTCAGTACACTCCAACATACCTAATGTTTTCAATCCATTCATAAACAATGAAATAACGTCATGGATTTTCAATTTCAGTTTATCAGGTATAACCGAGATTTTTAGTTTTTTCTCAATGACATAAGCAAACGAACCCAATGAATCTTTATCGAGTGTCGTTTCTACTGTTATAGATTCTAATCGTCTTTTCCCAAAAACAATGACAAACAGCATAATTTCTTCATAAGAAATGGAATGATTCGAAGGGACAAAGCGTTTCGTTTGACCATCATACCAATCTAATACGTCTTGATAGAGTTCGTGATCCTTCAAAATGATAAATGCTTGTTGTTTTAAAAAATCCATTTTGACAACCTCTTGTAGACCATATGAAAGGATATAATTGTTTAAAAAAGAATATTTACTCCTTTCAAACTGAAAAAATAACAGCCTTTCCTTATCTTTTGGATATAAGTCTCCAGAACCTAATAAGGTTGCAGTTACTAATGTCTTTAATGCTTTATTGGTAGTTTGATTTCTAAATATAGTTGAAGAATTCACTTTGATTTTTACCCCCTTTACATACAAAAAATACCCAAAAATAGCTAGATAGATAGACTTATCCCGTTCTATCAATCACTATTTTTGGGTATTTCCCATTTATATACGATATTTAATTGATACTTTTTATTATACTATTGACCTTCGTATCTTTCAATTAAATCTTTCACTAGAATACTGGCCCAAGATTTTTCAATTCCTAATTCCTCTGCAAGTTGTTCAATCGAATAGTTTTTATTCGTGCGTAAATAGTTGGTGTAGAGCATTCGGAATTCACTTAATGGAAAAGGGTTAGGTAAATCATAATCATCTCTAATCATACATATATTAAGTGAAAGTATTTCGGATGAAATAGGCTCCAATAGCCCTGTATCATGCTTTTTGGTTGTAAAAACATAATCGGAAGTAGTGAACTGAGAATCTATATAGTGTGCAACAAATAATTCTGCTTCAATCCCTTCTAATTCAATAGTTCGCTTTAAATTAGTGGATTTTCTTTTGGTTTCGATTATGACCTTATTTCCTAAGTCCATAACATCTGATTTTTTAAAGTGAAACTCTGATACCTTTAATCCTCTCATCGCTAATATATATATTACTTTAGTTTGTAATTTATAAGATGGATTGGCTAGTACCTTCGGTTTAATCTCTAACAGTTTTTCATAACTCATTTGTTTAGGACTATTTTTTTCTGTTTTAATCCGTTTAATTTTTACAGCTGGATCTACTTTTACTATGTCTTTCTGCCAAAGATAGTCGAAGTATTTTTTTAATATCCCTAAATGCTTATTAATGGTATGAATGCTATTCCCATTTTCAAGTTTCATATTAAGGAACCCTTTAATGTCGCTTGGAAGTATTTCAAATGCTTCAACGGTTCTTTTGTATTTATCTTTTAAGTAGGAGTTAAACATATTTAATGTTTTTAAGTATGAGTCGATTGTTTCTTCGGTAAATTTATTACTTTTTAGATATTCACCAAAATGAATCGGCATAATTATCACCTAATGTTTAATTGTATTTATATATATTTAAGAAAATAAAACTTTTAAAAACAAAACCTTTTAAAGAAGGGAACGTCTTATAGGTTTCAAATCGTTCAGTCATATCAACGGTTTAAAGTGCCTTACTCATAAAATTATAGCATAAAGTTGTGGTTTCTCTTATAAATATGGAACGTAACTTAAAGAACCTGTTAAGATATTTAAGTTTTTTTACACATATTTTCCCAATTTTTAAGTTCTCCAAAAGGTTAATAATTCCCTCTTTTTATGCACACTTTATTCACAAAATGCCTTTTTTTGTCCACTTTTCATACACACTACTCACTATATAAACATTTTCAACATTTAAAATTCTATATTTTTATGAAATGGTGATTTTTACAAAAATTCTACTTTTCTATAAAATTGCCCGGTTTATTAACACTACTAAGATTACTAACTATATCCACAAATATCTTTCTATATTTTTATGAGTTAGACCAAAGAAAAGCTACCCCACATCTGCTCATTTTTAAAAAATTCGTTTTCCTTAAAAATGTGTAGATTTAAAGGGCATAACAAATAAACCTCTTGGATTGGTATTTTTTTCGATTATTAGGCTTCTACTTCATTTTCGGTATATTTGACCTGTGCATACTTCCAAGCGTTTCTTGTGCGTTCTTTAAAGTTGTTATATTGAGTAGTTAAGAAAGCCTCTAATTTAAAGCCATAGTATGTTGCTGGCTTGATTTCCTTTACTTTAGGGAGGTTTTCTAATCTTCCTCTAAACATGTTAAGGATACCTGCATATTCAGAAGGATTCACTTTGTTTATTGTTTCAAGAATACGTTCTTCGAGATTTTCATAAGCTTCTACATCTACTTTTAACTCGGACGCTAATTTTCTAAATGCTCTTATTCCTGGGACAAAATCTAATTCTTTATAATAACGGTACCCTTCTCCTAAGCCTTTCTCAGTAAACCATCTATCAAGTACTTCAGAACCTTCTTTACACATAAATCTAAATTCACGAATGCTATATCGACTCATATAATTAATAAAGTCAAAAACACGCTGATCACGTTGAGCACCATTTTTATAACCGTACACTAGATAATCGTATAAACCTTCTTCACGTATAATCTTGGTGTATTCTGCTTCTCTTATATAACGTATTGACCTTTTCACGAAGTTTTCTAAGTCATACGGTAACACACCTGTTTCTTTCCAATATTCTTTCAATTTAAAAATAGCATGGTTAATCATTTTACGTGATTGGTCTTTTAGGATATAAACAATGTTACGGTATAAGCTGCCATTGTATTGGCCTTTTAATTCCGTAGTAGCAAGCTCCCCTATTCCCTCTTTTTCCATTGCATTTTGTATATAATTTGCTTGGCGCGTATATGTTTCTATTGGTTCTAAAGGAAAACGAACCTTTTCGCCCTCTTTTTTATAAGTATGATAGTTAGGATTTAACCTATAGTTCGCTTCATGCCAACGGTTAAACTTTTTATCCATCAAATTATCTTTTTCAGTGTGAAGTATTAGTGGACCATGCTCTCCAATTGATATAGTCACTAAGTCGTAAATTACTTTCCGTACATCAGAGTTTTGTTGTTTCAGTAGAAATTGCTTTAATCCACCTTGATGCAATGATTTACCTTCTTCCACAACTTTATCGAACAGTACTCTATGGTTGTAATTTTTGTTGCTACCAGCTCTCCAGATCAGTCCGAAATAAACCTTCCAATGAGAGACAGAAAGTTTAAGAAATTCCTTCGATAAAATGACAGAAGGATTCACTGTAATATAGCGGAGGGGAATCGGCTTTTCCGTTGATTTTTCTGCATTAACGAAGTAATTAATATTAATGGAAATACGATTGGTATACGGATTTTTCGTTTTCCCTATAAGTTCGTTTAATTCAAATTTTTCGATGGAGTAAAGAAATTCCTGAAAGGATATTGGGAAAATTTTTGATACTCTTTCTCGATACAAACGATATAACGTTACTTCACGAATAACTCCTGCAGTGTTACAGGATAAATGCAAAGCAAGAGCCGTTATTAAATCGCTTTTCAAGACATGGTGAAGTTTCCGAGGATGAGTTTCGTTTTTATGTAATGAATATCTCATATCTAAGTGGTATTTCTTTTCAATATTAAAAAGTGCATCTAGAAAATCAGTAGATACAACAATTCCGGATATTTTTGTTACATCAAATTGGCTATTTTCTTGACTTTGAATGCTTTGATTTTGTATCATGCGCCTTGCTAACCCCTTCTCTTTCAGATGAATTTTTTTGGGTACATAACAACCCATAGTTTTTCCTCTGTTTTTAAAGAAGGTCTGTAGGCGGGATTTTAAAAAATACCAACATACATATCAATACTTTTGCAAAAAATGAGCAAACAAAAAACGGTTAAGTTTAGCAGCAAGATCCACAAAAGTATCCTTCCTAACACTGCACTAGAAGTACACCCCAGTGAAACCTAAACACTTACTTACCGTTTATCTCTAATTTTTATCTATATTTCTCTTAGGTTACCCACTTTGCATATTGTCTTTTTATTTATACTTATGCTAAAATAGGTATTGAATATAATACGTTTTGTTTTGGGGTGTTCCTTCTGAGTGTGTGTAGTGTTCAGAGGAACTTTTTTTTATGTAATTTTTTAATTTTTATCGTTGTAATAATGAATAATTTTTACCTTTCTCTTATTGGTTAATTTTGGATTCTAAAAAAGGGTACAAAAATACTATTCCCTCTAAATATCACATATAACTACATCAATTACGCTTATCATCTCTTTTAGGGTACGACAAATACAATACCCATAAAGATAGACTGATAGCTATAAATATAGCAATATGTCATCTTTAGATAATCCAAAACCCACTTTTATGTTATCACATGAATTTTAAAGATAGCAATACTAAATTTTGATAAAATTCGTCATTTATGGGGGTAGCATTAAAACTGCTATTAATTTCCGAAGTGAATTTGAGAATAAACATATGAAAATTAGTTTTATAAATAATGATTAATAATTGTTGAATCCAATAGTTTTATATGGTATATTATTATTACAAATTAAATAATATTATTTTTAGCTATTCCTAAAAATAATCCAAATCCACAAGCATCCCCCTTTGCCCCAGGCAGAGGGGTTTCTTGTTTTTATTACTTCTGATCGTCCAATAAAAGCTGTAAAACGGTATCTCTTTTATTACTACTATCAATCATTATTAATCAAAAAGAAAAAAACCGCTGGGAGCCCCCAACGGTTATGATAAATGATGATGATTGATTGATACTTAGATATTAGAGATTACAGTGATCACAAAGGCATTAATCAAACCGATAAAAGCTAATACGACAGCTGCTTTATCAATTTTCTTAACCGTTTCCTTTTTAAAAAGACTTAACATTGCAATCACCCCTTGATTTATTTATAAACATTATATAATAAACTTTACACTTTTTGCAAGTGATTTAATCATTATTATTTTCGACATTCATTCCTGCGCCTAATATGGTTGATTCATTTGATAATGAAGTTTGTTCCAGAAAGAGCTTGATAGAAGGATTGTTTGTACCTTGAAGCATCTTTTGTTTCTCTTGCTTGATTTTATTTTCCAATTCTACATAATCTCTCTTGGCCTTCTCTTTACGTTCATGTATGAGTGTTTTTTGTTTCTCTAACGTTGATCTACTTGCTTTTAATTTTTCCAGCTCACTTTGTTTTATGGCAAGACTGTTTTTCGGTTCTTCGATAGACACATCTACTTCTTTAAATACGACTTTATATTCATCCGATTGTGCTTTTCTTTTACTAAATATCTTTGCAAAGAATCCACTAGTTTCCGTATCCTGTTTAACTTGACTATACATTTTTGACTGCGATTCAGCTACCTCTTTAAAACTTTGATTAACTCCTTTTACTACGTCGGTAACATTCCTCTTTAAAACATACAGTTCTTCTTTTGCCATATGCACGATCGATTCATGCAATTCAATTAAGTGATTTACGTTTTCCATTTCTTTTTCCCAACTGGACACATCACTAATTGCCTTCTCATATGATTGCCTTCTGTAATCTTGCTCCCGGACTAATTGCATATATAGGAACATATTCATCATTTGATTTTCCATTCCATCTAACTGCTTTTCCATACTTTCAAGTTGCTCTGAAACAACAGCAGGAGCAAGTGAAGTAATCCCTTTTCGTACAGGTGGTTTAGAATCTGCCTCTTTTACTGTTTCGGGCATTACTCCGACTAAGCTAGCAATATCAACTGGTCTTTTTCCAAGTTGGTCTTGTAGCAAGAATATCATGTATAAACGGTAAATCCCTTTATAATCTAGTCGATATAATTTCCCTGCCTGAGTAATTTGAACATATTCCTCTAAACCATTACGCTGAATGATATTCCGAATTTGGTAATCCTTTCTTCCTAATCGTTCAGCAGCTTCAGCAATGGTATATTGATTTTTACGATTAAGCTCTGATAATAAGGCTTCTGGAATTAGTTCTTTCGTTAACCCTTCTTCTTCTATCACCTGATACAAAGGGTCTTCTTGAAAAATATAACTTATTTCCTCTGCTATGGTCATATCTTCAATTTTTTTATTAATATCATTTACTGTAAATTCTTCAGCATCTATGATCGGTTTATTATTAGTATTCATTAAATTCTCACCTACCTTTTAAACAATTTCATTTATTATTTCTATTATTGGTCACAAAACTTGCGAATTCAAGAGTTTTCTCTTAATAATCACTCTACAAACCAAAAAATCTATATATTGATAATGATTGGAATTTATTAATCTTGATATGTAAACAAATTATTTATAATGATTATGATTACTATTAATTTATAGATATTAAATTTTATTGGTATTGATAAATCAATGTAATATTGATAATGATTGTGATTTATAGAAAGTGCTATTGATTGCTAGTTATTTGTTTTTATATTATATCCATTTATAGTGATTCATAATCTTAATAAATATTTATATTTAGTGTTTTTGATTGTGAATTTCTAATCAACTGAATGATTGGAAGTGATAATACTATCTGATTCAAAAATTTTATTGAAATTGAATGAAACTGATTAAACAATAGTACTATGTTTATAATTGAATTATCATAGATTATCAGTTCGGAGGGGATTTATGAGTAAGGCGGGGAATGTAGCAATAATATTGGTACAAGTTTAGTGTTTGGTTCAATTAAACATGGTTACAAATTACTAACAAATCCTACACCGGGGAATGCAGCGAGATTTATTATTAGTATTACACCAATGGGAGTAGGTATGGAGTTGGTGGATTCTATAAATGACGAGGTTGGGTCCGAGGGTTTAATGGATACAACAAATGAAAATGAAGTTAATATTTTAGTTGATCCATTGTCAGACAGTCCTTTTGTTGAAGTAGAAGAAGGCGCAGAGAGTGAAATAAGCTCAAATATTTTCAAGGAGTTATTTGGTTTTTCAGAAGAGGAAGAAAACTACTTTTTTGCTAAAGCTAATCAAATTTTTAGCGGTATAGGACACCTAGAGTTTATAGAAACGATTAACATGGATTTAGCTAATACAGTTCATCCTGAAACTGGAGTGCTTTTTAATTGGCAAGAGATTGAAACAGTGAATGGTGTAAAAACAGGTGTATTCCCAGTATTTGATGAAGTATGTAATGTGGTAATTCCAAAGGAGTATTATTCAGCTAGTGATGATGTGCATTTTCGTTTAGCAAACGAAGCCTTAGATAAAGCGACAACAGATAATCCCGAATTAGTCCAGGCATTAGGTCTAACCAACTCGCAATTAGGGGATTTATTTATGGGAAAAACCCCAGAAGGATATGTATGGCATCACCACGAAAAAGCAGGATTGCTTCAATTAGTAAATGAGGAAGTTCATAATAACACATCTCATACAGGTGGTAGAGCTATTTGGGGTGGAGGAAATGATAATAGATAAAAAGATAGTAGGGATATCCCTACTATCTTTACTCCTGATATTTGTATGTCTTTAAGCTAAGCCCTCTTTAACATTTTAGAAATCAATATCATCAAGATCCGAAGCTTTCACTTTATTTTCCGGTTTATCGTTATCACCAAATTCATCATCGAAATCGTCTAGTGTTACTTTTCTTCTAGCCGAAGGCTTCTTGTTACTTCCAGAGAAGAAATCATTAAATTCATCTAATCCTAAACCAGATGCTGCTTGTTTTTTTGCTTCTTCTTGTTCTTTTTCTATTTGAATCCAGTGGTCTAACTCTTCTTTTAACTGTTGGATTCTAACTGATGGCGTAGGTAATACAGCCAATCCGTACAATGTTAGGTTATCAATTTTGCTATTCTTTGAAATTGAAAGGTTGACCTTTGTGTTTAATAAATCAGAAGTATACTTAAATACATCATCTGCAATTTTAGGTGAGATATTTTTCGTAGCTGGGTACATAACTGCTATCGCACCTGCAAGAGTATTTTCTATTTTATAATTTGCAAGCACTTCATTGTTTGTAAAAAGATTATTTATTACGACTTCTAAATTTTCATCATCTTTAACGGCATTATTTTTCGAGATAGATAACCATCCTGGTGTTGATAGTGTATTTAAGAATTCTGTTTTGTCATAAACGGAACGGCCATCTAAAAGAGGTAGACTTGATACTTCTGCTAACGTACTTGCTACAACCATATTGCTATATGATTTAGCATCCACTTGTGTGCCACCATAAGTAGTCAAAGGCTTATTAGCATAATAATCTTTCATTTTTTCGTTATCAATTACTAATACTGTACCGATTTTACCTTCGTTAATTAGTTGTTGAAGTACTGAAATTCCTGCTAAAGCGTTTTTTCTAAATGAAGAACCACGTTCGTCAGAAGAAGGTAAGCTACAGATAACACCTAAAGGTATTTTTCCACTCGGTAATGCTCTGTTTTCTCTTACTTTTGAAAGGTAAGTTAAAGCGACTTTGAGTGCTCCATTACCTGTTCCACCACCTAAACTTACTGAAACCCAAATGAATTCAGAGTTTTGAATTTCATCACTTATTGCAACATCACGATATTTATCTTTATTTTCTTTTGCGATTTCAAATCCTAATTGTGCGTTTTTATCAGTACCTTCCAATTCTGGAAACTCAGCACTTGCTGTTACAATCCTTCTTGATTCAGGGATCAGATTCTTATGTTCTTCCATGTCAGACTTAGAAGAATTAAGTAAGAATGTAGGAAACCCGAATCGAGATAGTTCAGCTGCAATTCGACCCCCACCTTGTCCAAGACCTATGATAGCTTGGGAAGGAAAACGACTTATCTCATTGCTTACCTCGTCAGAAGATAGATGTTTTGATAATAAAGCCTTTAATACTCCTAAATTTTCATTTGAATTAAATGATTTCATGTTATTGCTCCTCTCTATTCTTTTTTTCTTCACTTAATAACGTTGCTAACTGTCTGCCTCTAATAGTTACAAAATAGGGTGTCATATTGCCATCTTCTTGTTTTTCAATAAAACCTTGTGATTCAAGAGTGAGAAAGGCAGAGTCATATCTTTTTCTTAAACTAAGATAGTTTTCTATTCTTCCTTTAACAAGTCCTTTAAGTCCGTTGTTAATTTGGTTCTCTTTAACAATCATTCGAAATACATTAATGGTAAATTCATCAAGTTTAGACCTTAAAAACTTTAATGTTCCTGCACTATACTCAAAATCACTAAAATCATTTTTTATAGTATTTTGCATTACATATGTCCACCACCTTAATACATTATGAAACATTTAAACGGAACTTTATATGTACCATGAGTTAATTATAGATAAATACTAGATTTATAGCAATTATTTTAATTCATTTTTTCTAAAATTTTATCATAATGCTGTAATTATCCAATATAGTGGTACGTCTATATGGACCATAAAGTAAAGTCTTGATATAACAAGGTTTATTATAAATTTATGTTTTAAAACGAAAGTTATGTACCATCTATATGGTACATTTGATTTATATAAAATATCGGGGGATCAATCAAAACAATATGGTATTAAATTCCTTTTTTGCTCCTGGAACATCTTTTAACATTTCATGAATTTATTTTTGTGGCTATTAAAAGGGAAGTGAACGGAAAGGGAGTGATTTCTTTTTGTCTATAACTCTCTCTCTTCTTTTTCAAAAACTAAAATTACTGAATAACCCAATGACAGAATGACAGAGTTCCATAATTCCAGATTTTTAGAAGGGGAGGGGGGAGGTGAATGTGCAAAACTGACCATTTTTTATTCGTTTTTTCCGTTGATGATGGTTTGAAACTTTTAACCCAAAAATCCCAAACTAAGATACCCAAAGTAAGATACCCAAAGTAAGATATCTAGGTATCTTACTTTGGGTATCTTACTGGACTGTCATACTAAAACCTAGATGTATCAAAGGATCAAAGCTCGAAAAGAACCGTAAGTATTATAGAATTTCTATGTCCTTTTTAGCCTTAAATCCAACCCAAATATTCCCCCTAAAAAGCAATTCTCTTTTACCCACAGTTTTCCCCATTTTCACCTACTTATTTGCACCCTAACTAATCCTCGTTTTTCTGTATATTGTTGAATAATTATTCGGTTTTTCACTATTTAGTTTAAGGGTAATACATGCTATAATGAGTGAGAAAATCTTATATTCCAAATGGGAAATACCCACATCTGATTAAAGGGATAACTCTATCCTTTTCTTTAGGTGTGGTTTTTTTATTGTCTAAATAGAGGGGGAGAATAGATGGATTTTTATATTGGAGCGAACAGAAGACGTATTTCCTTTCAAGAGTACGAATTGGACCTCCTATATAGGGTTTTTAAAAGCAGATTGCTTACTACTAGTCAAATGTATCGTTGGATAGGGGCAGAAGACCGATTGTATTATGAGAGCTTTTGCTACAGGCTTTCTAAACTTACCGAGAACTCCATATTGGAACGTCGTGTGTATCCTCTTGGACAAAAAGGATTTCGTTATAACTATTACGGTATAGGCACTAAGGGAAAAGAAGTTCTTTTATCGAGTGGTTACATAACGCCTGACACAAAACTTTATGACCAATACAGAGTAATTGGTTCAAACCAATTAGATCACTATCTTGCTACACAAGAAGTAGTCATTTCGACGTTACTTCGTTTAAAAAGTGAGGGGGTAGAGGGGGTAGAGGATTATTCACCATATGACTACCCATATTTGGATGGGACTGCTGACTCTCCAGATAAGAAGTATGTCGTTCCTGATTGGATTATGAAAAAGGGTGATACTTTCCTTAACATTGAATTGGATACAGGAACGGAAAAATTGGAGATGATCCAAGAGAAAGTGCAAGGATATATTAGGCTAGCCAACTCGCGTCAGACAGAAAACCATATCGTGTTATTTGTAGTATTGGATGATTCGTTTCCATCTCGTCATTCATATTCAGACCGTTATAGACGCATTGGAAATATGAAACAATCCTTAGTCAATTCAAGGGATATTCAAACTCCAAACCTTGATGTGTATGTCGTGTCCTTATCGAGAGCATCAGATTTTGCTTATCGTCTCCTTATCAATCAAAGTCCTTATGATGCGGGGAGGAAATTTTTAGAGGTGGAAGCAGCTGTAACTCTACTAGGAAAATACAATCCTGCATTTGAGTATCAGTTTACGGAATTAGAACTAGAAAGCTTCTATCCTCCTTCTATTCCGTTTTACTACCATGCAGATGGTATTTATAAGTTATCCAATCAAGCTGGTTCGTTTTCTGAAATGGTGATGTTCCTTGTATTAGAAGAAGGATATGTCCAAGCACTGGATAAACTAGACTTTCTTTATAAGTCTGCCTTTCAGTTTAACTCGTTTCAAAAGAAGATTGACCGTATGATTGTTCTGTATGACAGTCAGACAGCCCTCCAGTCAGACATACTAGGGGCAGAATTCCCTAATGTGTTATTTATTGATGGTCCGACAGTTGGTTCTTCAGTAGGTAAAGAGCCTATTTTTTACAAGCAAACATCACCTTATCGAATGGAGGTTACAACCTATGACAAATCTCGTTAATCGGTTAGGGCATTGGATAAAGGACGTTAATTGGAAAGCCAAACTCCCTTTATTAGTATCAACGATTCTCTTCGTCCATTCGTTCTATCAGATGAGCAGATCCTTAGTAAATGAGATTTTACTTTTTAGGGCTCAGGCAACAGGGGAGATACTTAGCTTCACTATTTTCGGTGACCCGCTTCATCCGACGTTTCTAGGCTTTGCCTTTGTCGTACTATTCTTTATTGGAGCATGGTTATTGTCGACAAGGGTAGCTTTTTATAAGCCTCTGAAATGGAGAGTGTTTCAATTTTTCGTCATGTTTTTAGGGATTGTTTTTAACTATATATGGTTAATCACATCAGCAACCTATACCAAACTAGTCCCTTACTTTTCTATGAGGGCAGACTTAATCAATATCGAAAATAAGACCTTGCAAGCAATTTTGATTCATAACACCGACCAGTTTTTCTTATTGCTTATGTCGTTACCACTTATAGCTTTATTAATGCTGTTCTTATTTTTAGGTGGTTTGTTCACTAAAGACCAAGAAGAACTAATTGAAGCTTTTTCAACCTTTGAAATCAAAGGGAAGTGGATTCAAGTATTCTCGAAATTTGAGAAAACAGATATATGGCCAGACATAGAATTGGGAGCAAGTTCCGAAACGGGAGAAATGGTAACAATACCTGGGCGAGATAGAACCTTAAACTCTATAATTATAGGTTCGATAGGTTCGGGGAAAACAGCTGCTCTTGGTTTACCAATGATCAATCAAGATTTACATTGGATGACTCGATTCATAAACGATTACCCAACCATATCCAAACAGCCAAATTATAATTCCGAAGAAGTAAAAGGAATGTACCTAAACGGTATCAGTATCATCGAGCCTTCCAATGATTTATGTCAGAAGGCATTGAAGTTAGTCAAAGCACATGGAATCCCAGAGAAGAGTATTACGTATATCAATCCGCTTGATCCAAATACTCCTTCCATTAATCCAATGAAGGGACCAGTTGATAAAGTAGCAGAAACGTTTACCCTTGTAATTGAGGGACTAAATGAAAGTGGGGAAACAAATGAGTTCTTCCAGCAATCTCAAAGAACACATTTAAAGCATTATATTTATCTTTTAAAATTACATGAGCCGGATAAAGAAGTAACATTCGATATGCTCTTAGATATGTATAATAACTCTCAATTAGTTCGTAAAATGCACGAGAAGTTGAAAAAAACCTTTCCTGCAGATTACGAAAATATAGAAGAACGAGATGAACGTAACCATTGGCAGATTGTTAAACAAATAGACGAATGGTTTGATGTAAACTTGGTTCCCAAGACAATGCGTACTCCACAGGGGGAAATACCTGTTAAGGTTCAAACAGGTCCTTATCGTGGAGAAATAGAATATTATGATGCGAAAGCTGAGTTTGTTCAAGGTCTCCGTAACGTACTAAATGACATTGGAGCAAATAAATTGATTCGTAGAGTACTATTCGGAAAGAGTGACTTCGACTTTGATCAGCACCTTGAAGCGGGTGGGGTATTGTTGGTCAACTCTAGTAAGGGGGAATTGTCGGGTCTTGCTAACGTTTTAGGGAAGATAGTGTTATTAAGTTTACAAAATGCCGTATTCAGACGTCCTCCTAACATATCAACATTCCATCATATTTTGGTGGATGAGGCGCCAGATTACTTGTATCAGCCATTCAGGGAGTTCCCTGCCCAATCGCGTAAATATAAAGTTATCGTAACGATTATTCTCCAAACCATTACGCAATTAGCAGATAGATACGGAGAATACTATATGGATACTTTAATTGGGACTTTAAGAAATCGTATGGTTTACGGAGATTTACCGTCCTTTGATAGTGAATATTTCAGTAAAATATTTGGTGAGAAGTATGTATATGAGGAAAGCACAACGGAACAATCGGTATCAGCTTTACAAGATAATCCTATGACACGTAGCGGTTCGTCATTCAGTCGAAAGAAAGATGTAATGATGACAGCGGGGGATGTTATTTTCCAAGAAGCATTCCAATGTAGTGTTAAGATCGTAGTGAATAATAAGCCGATGCCTGTTCAGCAGATTCAGGCGAACTTTGTTCCGGAAGATGAATTTAAATCTGCGACTATTTTAGTTGATGAAGATGCAGCAGACATTTGGTTAGAAGATCGTCAATTATTCTTAGAAGGTAAGTCGAAAGTTGAAATTGTCGTAGAGGGAATTGTCGTAGAAGAAGATGAAGTTGTTTCTCCTAAGAAAGAGGAAAGTAAGCCATCTGCACCTAAGCATGATGTATTAGATGAAAAGCAAGTGGAGGAAACGGTAGCCCAAAGACACGTAGATTTACCGAAAGATGATATTGTCTTTTCCCCACCAAAACCATCTAGGTTACGGACTGCTAGAGCAACCGTAAATGAGGAAGTGGCTGTAACGGTAGAGGAAGTACCTGTAAAGGTTTCTCTTAAAGAAGAAGGTCCTCGATTAGTTGGTGAACCAGCTCTACTAGAAGAACCGAAACCGATCGAATTGAAAAAAGTTGCACCTCCAGTGGAGGAAAAACAGCTAAATGAGCCACAAGATAAGGGGGTTCAGCAAGAGGAACAATCTTCATTAGAGGATTGGCAATCGCAACTAAAATCCCCGCTACCTCAAAAAGAGGAAAAGCAGGTTGAAGAAGATGATGAAAAGAAACAAGACCAACCACCTAACCAACCTAAAGTAAGCAAGATGGACAAAAAGGGACAAGATTTTTTAAATGAAATTGTCACCTATGTAAATGACGAGGATTTATAAGGGTTTAGGTTTATAGAAAAAATAAACTTGCCTGAATATGAGGAATACGATACAATTTGTATATATTTATCTAGTTATCTATTCAACTTACAAGAGAATATATATAAATGGGAGAACCCCACAACTAGTTTTAGAGATTTATTTTTGAATAAATCTCTAGGCTGTTGTGGGGTTTTTTGTGTTGAATGGACAGTACACGAGCTGATTATTAGGTAAATATACAAACAAACAAAGAGAGTGTAATTAACAAAAAATAATTAATAGGAGGATTTTTTTGTGGAGACATTAACAAAACAATCATGGTCTCAAGAAGAATTAGAGACATTAGCAAGAATTCATCGTAATCAAGAAGTAGTACAAGGAATGGTGCAATCAGTAGGATTTATAACAATGCCAGTTCCCCAAGAAAATGGACGTATGGTATCAAAGGAAACAGAGGTAGCCATCTTCCGTTTAGAAGGTGGAGTAAAAGCATACTGCCCAGCTACAGAATTTAGTGAGCATAGCTTTAAAACACTTAACGGTTTCGTAGGTACAATACAAAATCTAATGATTATCCGTTTAGACTTAGAACACCAACTAGCACTTGTATCTGTTAAAAAGGCAGACCAATTAAGCAAAGAGAACTTCTGGAATACGATCAAATACCTTGAGAAAAAAGGTGAATTGCAGAATGAAGTTTTCGAAGGTGTTGTATGGGGTGTAAATGAAAAAAACGAACGCATTCACATTCGTGTAAATGGTGCTGATTGCTTCATGTTGAAGTACGATTGGGATTGGAACAATTCCATTGACGTAAATACGGTTGTTGAACGTGGAATGAAAATTCCGGTTAAGGTATTACGCTTTGATGAAAAACTAAACATTGTTCAAGTATCTCGTAAGGATACCATGCAAGATCCGTTTAAAACTTTAGAGCAAATGAAAGAAATGGAAGTTGTAGTAGGTCGTGTTCATAGCGTACATCCGATTCATGGTATTTTCGTTAACCTAGAACAAGGGGTAAGGTTAAAAGCATTAAAGCCAAGACACTTACAAGAGCCTCTACCTGGGGAAATTGTTTCATGCCGTATTCGCGAAATTGACGCTAAGAATCGCAAAGGGAAAGTAGTTATCGTCGATTATCCGCAAGGAAAGAAAAAACGTAACGATATTGGAAGTTTCTTATTCGAATAATGGAAACACAAGTAGCCGAAGTACAATACTACTTATCAAAGGAAGGGGACATTCCATTTTGGGATCACCCTTCCATGTATGCCTATAAGAAATTGCCGAAAACCTACTTTCCTTATTTTAATGTAGAGCAAGTGTTAAAAAGTTATAAGCAAGGGCAAATTGATGATTTAGATATTACGATTCTGAAAGTGATTGGAGATGCGATTGCTGCCAATGAAGACCAATTACGAAGATACCTTAGTTCCAAAATGTCACGTTCAGAGGTATCCGAACGATTGGATAGGTTACGTAGAAATGCAATGGTTGACCGTTGGTATTGCCGATTGGACAATGATGAGTTTGAGGAATTTAAACCACCCGCTCCTTTTACGCTAGGTATCGGAGGATTTAAACTACTGAAACACTTCTATAATGACCAAAATTTTATGAACCCCAATACATGGGATAATCAGAATGCGAAAACTCTTCAACGCTATGTGGCGATGAATGAGTTACGCTGTCTCTTAGTGGAAAGCAAAGCAATTAAAGGTTGGACTTGGAATGGAATTGTAGCTCATAACCGTAGATACAAGAAGCCGTTAGGGGTAGCAGAACTGGAAACTGGAAGAGGCCGAGTAAATTTCATTATTGAAAGAGCTCAAATGTCACAGAATTTTATTGGGTTTTTACGTGATAAGTTACATCAATGGAAGTCTGTATATGAAGCCTATCAAAGTTTTCCCATTACCGCTTTTCCAAATAATATGCCCATCTTTGTGATCTATTGCTCCACTATCTCTATGGCTGAATTTGTCCATGAGCAGCTAATGCTAGATACGTTTCCTTTTACGGCGTGGTTATGTGTAGATGAATTATTTGATACAGAAGGTTTAGGTAAATCCTTTTTTGCTCCAGATAAAGAAAAGATAAGAAGAATGAATGTGTCCTTCTTGGAGGAAAAGAATTAATTAAGCCTAAATGATAATCCCTATTGAATCAATCGATAGGGATTGTTTTTATATAAGATATGGTATTAGATATTATTGATAATAACGATGTGTCAAAATACCTCTAAACATAAAGAGTTAGGAGAAACTATATATGAAAATTCCAGTGATGGAGCCAGCTTCTGGAGGTTATTTAGAAGCGATAAAAAAATACAAGAAACTTAGTCAAATCACATTGATGAGTGCAATCTATCTTTTGGACAACAAAAGGTATAGATTAGTAGGAACATATAATTATGGGCCTTTTGGTTTGCTTTTTACAACCAATTTTACGAATTTCATCGTTGTCGAGGAAAACGGAAGAATTGTAACAGATTATGATTTGTCTAAGAAAGCACTAACTATTTACCACACTATGTACACTCTTTGGAGGGCTGAAACACATATTAGATCGGGTTTGGTTGACTTTCACCTAAACCTGGGTGATTTTATAAATGATACCAGTGATTTTATATATACATTAGCTCCTGTTATGGAAGGGAGAAGAATAGAAAAAGAAGTTTATATGGAAGCTTTCAATAAGCTTTTTGAGTGTTTAAACATAAGTGATGAATCTGCTTTAATGTATAAGGATTTATCTATGAAGTTAATAGAACCCCTCGAAATTGCATTAAACAGAGGAGATATTAGTGAGGAAATGTTTTTTGAAACCAAAAGTTTATTATTAGATTTTGTTAGATGTTCGGATACTAGGTTCTGTGCGTTACTAGCCATTTCGGAGTGTTTATTTCCTACAAGGGTAATATTAGAGGATGCTAAGAAAGATAGCGCAATAACCTCGCTTGGCTACACTAAAACAATTGAAAAACTCGAGGAAATAGTTACGTTATTTGAAGGTGCGGTTTCTGATTCAATTAGAGGTCAAGTTTTAAATCATGGTAGAGATGACATTAAAGAGATACTAGAAATTACTGAAAAAAGGAAGGTCGCACCGGATTTTATTATGGATGAAACGAATGAATCAATGGTTACCAAGTGGGCTTTAAGATAGTTGAGTAAAAAAAGGAGGTATTATCCGTGAAAAAGAAAATATTTTGGTTTCCTTTGTTAGCGGCATTCTTATCAATAGGGATTTTATACATAATAGGAAACATATTTGAAATTTCATTTTTGAGTTGGAATTTTTATAAAGAAAATCCATCCGAAGGGATAATATTTGAAGCAGGAGGTTCGGTTATTCCTGTTATAACTGGTTTTATCGTTGGATATATTACTGAACGAATAATCAAAAATAATCATAAAAGTAACTCTAACTAGGTATAAAGCATAACCAACTACAAAATCGTGTTGATCAAGAGGAAATCCTAGACTGGAATCAAGTAGCTACACGTTTCTTTGAAAAAGTTAAATAAGAGGGAGTATTCTATCTTGGAGACTATAAAAAAGTTTATTATCTGGTATACAAAGAAAAAAATTAAAAAACAGCTAATTATTGTAGGGGTATTAGCTGCCTTCTTTTTAGCTGAGTATCTTTTGAGGTATTTTGATGTCCCTAAGGGATTCAAAACATTTCAACAAGCTACATTTGATTCAGGAGAACCTGTAAGAGTGGGGCAAATATTTCTATATCCAGATGGGACAGTAGGAAAATATTTTGATGCTGAAGATGATGGGAGAGGTATTATAGTATTAGAGAACCAACAATTTAAGGTTGATCAAAGTACAGACCAAGTTATTTATGGTCCTCCAGACCAGGGTAATGTGAAAGATTTATTAGTTAGAAAAGTAGTTGATAATGACCAAGTTTTTTATGAGGTTTATCATTCTTATGACGAACAGTTTAAGCGGATAAAGTTTATTCGGGATTATGAAGAATCTGAGTGGATTCTAACAGAAGAATACTTTAAAGGTATAAAATTTGATTCCCAGGAGTCCAAGTTGTTTATTCAGACACAAAATAGTGACGGAACTTGGGCGATGGATGTTTACGGATTGGATACTTATAGTGATGGTTCTACTTGGGATGCTAACTTTATGCCAGCTGTCTCTGTAATTTCAATAAATGAGGAACCTTTTTCATATACAGATAATTCCGTAGTTGAGTATTCAGAAGAAACATACACTCAAGGTTTCTTAGACAAGTATTATGAGGATATTCAAGCTTGGACAGAATAAACGTGGAATAGAGTAAAAAATACTAGATTTTTGAAAAGTGCTAAATAGAGTTGTTTCACTCTTTCTTTTTGAGTTTAGAAATCTTTATCATATTTTCTTTTCTTTTTATAAGAACTATAGAATAGTTGACTAAAGAAATGTATAATGCTATATTATTAGTGTTAGCAATCTCGATTGTTAACACTCTTTCTAAAAGTTTTTTGGTACTCAGTGACGGAAACACTGGGTACTTTCAAAAGAGAATATACTTCTAAACGGGAAATACCCGAAATGAACATGAAACTAGCTTACTATTCGTAGTATGTCTAGATTACTCGTGTGCGTTTCGGGTATTTTTTTTATCCTTAATACTCAATAACTTAATAAATTAATCAAAACCCAAATTTTAATAATTTTATATCCAAACCCTTATCACTTATATGGAGTGAAAAATGATGAACAAAGTTTTATTAGCAATAGGTGATAGCGGCTTCAGTCAAATATTACGGAATCGTCTTAACGAGCATGATTTTGTTGTAATAGACAATGAGGTCCTGCACAGAGATTATTTAGAAGAAATTGTAGCAAATGAACGACCAGCAATCCTTATCGTTCACGATTATTATTTGGCTAGTTCAAAGGAAAGTGAGTCAGATAAAGAAAAAGAACTCCTGGCATTCTTCCAAAAAATCAGAATGGAATATGATGATGAAATACGTGTCGTGTTTCTGTGTGAGAGGGAAAAAGAAGATTCGTTTCTTGCTGAATTGGTTAGTCGAAATGTCTTAGACATTTTTCATAACAAATCTATTAACACACAAGAGTTAGTGGAGCAGTTGAAAGATAGACCTCGTTTTTCGAGAGTTTCTAAATTTTTATCTGAACGTTCTTCTATGCAACCATCTTCCCCAAGCCCTATTCAACCTACATCAGCAGAAGAATTGTTTGAAATAGGGAACCAAGAGGAAGAGGAAGAAGTTGCTAAAGAATCCACAAAAGAAGTTAAAGAGAAAGTGGTTGTTCAAAAAGTAGTCAATAAACAAGTGGTTCAAAAGGTAGTTAATAAGCAAGTGGTGAAGCGGGATTTCAACGTACAGATTTTAAATCAAGTTGAACGTGTTGTAGGGGTTCCTGTTGAAAAGAAGCTGGTTTTAATTGGTAGCCCATTTGCTCGATCTGGAAGTACCTTTGTATCTCACTTACTTGCAAAGGAAATAGCGAATATGGGGGTTGGAGTCACCTACATTGAGAGTCCCTATTCTCCTGCGTATTCCTATGACCGTTTTATTGGCCATGAGTTAAATCCTGATTATCGTAGTAAGTTTTATCAATTCACTAAGGAAATTGACCCGAAAAAACCTAGCGTGTTTGATTGGACACTTGATGATATTAATCTTGTTGTCAAGCATCCAGCGAATGAGCCTATATACAGAATGAAGGAAATTCCTTTTGATGTGTACGTGAAGATATTACTTGCTTCCCCATCTACCGTAACTATTCTTGATGTGGGTACCGATTGGCATCAAGAAATTTACCAAGATATTTATGATATTGCAACCAATGCTTACTTTATTATCGAGCCGGATATAAGTAATATTCAGTTCCTCGAAGACCCTGATAATCAATTAACATCATTCTTCCGTAAAGTCCTGCAAGATAAAAAAAGTTCATTAATCGGGAATCGTTTTGATTCTAGCATTATGAAATATGATGTGATTCAAGACCTTTATACCGAAAATATAAAATCATTAATACCCGCTTTTCCTTCAAAGGATATTTTTGAGTCCCAATACAAAGGAACGTTTATTAATGAAATGAGTATTTATCAAAAACAGATAAATGAAGCCCTTGCCCCGATTATCGAGGATTTACTCCCTAAAGACTTTATTAAAAAGCAAGGCAAGCAAGGTGGATTTTTAAAAGGCTTATTCAACAAGAAGATACAAGTAGAGAGTGTAAACAAATAGGAGGTTATATAAATGAAACCAGGTACAAAGATTGCTTTAGGAATCTTAACCGCTGTTTCTGTGATGGTCTTTATCGTGGTCTATGACGTTTTTATTAAGGACAAGATCGACAGTGTAGAGGTAGTTGTAGTAAAAGCAGGAACAAATATTAAAAAGAGTGAGATTCTTACAGAAGAAAACATATTAATCGAGGGAAGATCCAAACAGGACTTAATTGGAGATGTGGTTCTTGCGAAAGATATAGATGAAGTTTTAGGATATGAAGCCGCACAAGATATGATTAGTAATTCGATGGTATCCAAAAAAATGATCGATTATGACCAAATCGTTCCAGATGAATCGAAAGGAGAAGCAATCCGACCTATCATTTCAGACATGATTTTTGCAAAGCCGGGTTCTCTCAGAAGAAAAGACTCCATTGACATTTATCTAATTAATAAGGATGTAATTGAAAAGTATATGGGAACGCAAAAAGACATTTCCGTACCTAGTACAGTGGTTTCTAGTGACCAAGCTCAAAAAATTCAAGGAATGTTATCGGAACCTATCCTGAAGAATGTGAAAGTCGTATATGCGAAGGATTCGAGTAATCGCGAGGTCACAAATGCAAAAGAAGAAGAGAAGGTTAAGAAAGAAAGCGAGCGTTTGAATGCTACTGGAAATATTACAGATATTGAAGTTATTTTAAACGAAGAAGAGTTTCATAACTTGATGAAAGAAGTTATGCAAAATGGAAACAAATTGTATATTACATACAATTAGTCAAAGGAGGTCTTAAAGACGCATGAATATAGCTGTTATAAGTCGTGATAGCCGGTATAAAGAATTATTCCAACAAGATGAAGAAATTAAACTAGCCCTCATATTCGATAGTATTAAAAAAGATAAAGAAGAGAAAGATGCCAATGTGCCCTTACATGCTCTTTTACTAGATGGAAAAGTGTTTTCTCATACGGAATTACCTAGTGTACGAGATAAATATCCCAATATTCCAGTATTTTATAAGTTTGATGATGTAAAAAGTAATATTGTTACCAAAAACATTGAAAGAGTTTGTGCAGCTTATAGAGTTACTCCAATTAATGAGTATTTCACCGTAGATCAAGTAGTAAATACGGTTTTAAAAGTGATTTTAAATAAAGATGAAATTGCTAGTAAACGTATCGTAAGCTTTTTTGGTACTCATTCATCGACAGGTGTTTCTACTATGGCTTTAAATGTGGGTAGGTCATTGTCAGAACGTGTTGAAGAGAAAGTCCTTGTAGTAAGTTTAAATGCCTGGGACCCTTCCGATTATTTCTTACCATATGAAGGACAGTATCTAAATGATTTAAAAGTTGATTTAAAAACAAAGAGTTTAACAACTGCTAAATTAGCTGAATCTGTTTATCAATTTAAAAACTTTTATCATTTAGCAGGAAACCGAGACATTAAACTACAACGATTTTATAAAAACACAGAAATTGAACATCTCATTCAAGTAGCAAAAGAAATGTTCGACATTATTTTAATAGATGGTGGGGTTCATTTTGATACAGCGTGTGCTTCCCAAGCCTATGTGTCTAGTAACCTTCGGTTCATTGTTACCAATCAAGATGATAAAGGGTATCGAGGATATTTCCCTCATGTGTTTCAGCAATTGATTGAACCTAGTGGTGGTAGTAAAGATGATTTCATGCTAATCATTAACAAGTTTCAACCGAATATGTCTTTGATTTCGGAAAAAGACCTTGAAGAAGAGTTAGAAATGCAAAAAATCGCTACAATTCCTCACCAAGATGTGTTAGGTTCCGTAGCGATTCGTCAGAAAAAACTTCTATATGATGTAGCTGATGACCATTTCCGAAAATCCATAGATACTATATCAAATTTAATTATTTCGGAAGCTCATTTGCACGAGAAACCACTGGTTGATGACTTACATGATACAAATAAAGGATTGTTTGGTGGATTCTTTGGGAAGAAAAAGCAAAAAGAGGGTGAGAAGGTGTGGTAAAAACTCTCGATACTGCGATAGAAGAAATTGAAAATATAGCAAATGATTTAGGATTAAATGAGCCTTATGATCCTTCCAGGTGGTTAAGCAGGACTATAGAGGAAAAAGGCTTAGAGCAAGTAGATGTTACAACCTATGCACGCAAAAAGTCATTTAAGGATATATGTAAACTCATTCGTGAGGAATTTAACCGAATGATTGATTTATCTGAAGTTGCGAAAAAAGGGCAGAATGACCAATCTGAAAAAAATGATCGTGAGAATGAATTCTTAGAATTGCAACACGCTGCGGTTATTGGGGATGAAAAAGCAATGAGCTATTTCATCTCCAAAATTACTGAGATATTAAGAAAGCAAAATATCACATCAACCGATTTTCCTTCTTTCTATGAATCTCTTGCAGAAGCGATATTTCACCAGGTATGGGGTGTCAGCATCCTTTATAAATGGGAGAACTATCCGAATTCTGAGGCCGCAGTTGTTAGGGGGACAGAATTGTGGATTGATATAAACGGTAAGTTTGTAAGGCAGCCAGAACAGTTTGAAAGCATTGATGAGGTAGAACGCTTAAAACGTGCCTTTACCATGAGAACTAAAGACGCGGTAATTAATGAACAAAATCCAGAGCTTGAGATCGAGAAAGAAGATGGTTCACGTATTACCATGATTCAAAAACCTCGTGGGCGAGATAACTACATTATGTTTCGTCGCTTTATCGTTAAAGACATTAGCTTATATGAACAAGCCCGCTTAGGTACGATTCGAGAAGAAGATATAGATATTTTTAAAGCTTTATCACGAACAATGGCAAATATTGTCTTTGCAGGGCGTGTCCGTTCAGCAAAGTCCACTTTTATGAAATCTATGTTAAGAGAAAGAGATCCAAGCTATGTTATGGCAGTTTTGGAAAAACACTTTGAGTTAGCTCTTTCTGAACAAATGCCTGACCGATTAGTATTTGAGGTTCAAGCGAAAGAAGGAGATTTGCATAAAGCAATACCAAGATTATTAAGGATGGAACATGACACGATAACAGTCGGTGAAATGCGTTCACTTGAAACGGAAGCCTACCTTATGTCAACCGAGAGAGGGGAGCGTGGAGCTTACTCGACGTATCACCTTACAGATGTAAGAAGTGTCGTTCCACAGATAACAAGACATATTCTAGATGAGTTTCCTAATCGCCAGTTTGATAATGAGTTAGAACGTGTTGCAAGAAATATTGATTTCATTGTAACAATGAGTACAGACAGAGATAGAAGAAAGAAACGAGTGGTTGGTGTTACTGAGATTATTTGGGATGATGAAAAACGTATCCATTATACGCATGACATTATTCGTTATAGCAGTTTAACTAATCAATATTACTATTCTTCTACAATCTCCAAAAAACTATTGCTTTTAATGGCTGAGGAAAACTTAGAAGAAACCAAAAGATTAATTCGTTTATTGAAACTTAGAGAGCAACAATCTCCAATGTCTGATTATGAAAAAATTGCAGATAGCTTGCTAGAGCAACTCTTAGGAGAAGAATTGTATGTCTAGTCTACTACATTGGTTTTGGGGAAATGGTGTTTATTATCTCTTGTATCTATTGCTCATTATCGTGGGGTTAATTACTTCTAAAGTTATTGTTCAAACTCCGCTAAGTGAAAAATTAAATCAATGGCAATATCGTTATCGGTTACGAAAAATTCGTTCCGAAGGTACGGTAGCCAAGAAAATACAATATCGTAATCCCGCTTTACGTCATTTGTATTTATTAATCAAAACAACTAGTAGTGAGAAATCAGATAATAACGTAGCTTGGTTTGTGGCTATAACCGTTCTGTTGTTTTTATTCTCAGGATTTATTACCGTTTTCAAATTTCATGATGTACTTTTCGGTCTTGTAATCGGACTGCTTGTTGGTTCGATTCCATATCTCCTTCTTCAAATTAAGTTAAGGAAATTGCGTTTTTTGATGGGGGAGGAATTTATATCAATCCTTCAAGCCTTAACACAGAATTATAATGCTGCCAGCTATGATATGTACCATGCGTTAGTTGAAACGCAGAAATCTATCGAAAATCGAACCTTGCGTAAGATCTTCGTTCGATTGGTTTCAGATTTACAAGTATCAAGAAATGAAGATGAATTACGTTTATCCGTAAATGTGTTTGTCTTTACAGCAGGAACTTCCTGGTCAAAACGTTTAGGGAATATCATTATTAAATCTTATTTAAATAATGAGAATGTATTAAAGACCTTGTTAGTCTTAACACGACAAATTGAAGAAACTGCTGAAATGCTCGAACAAGAAAAATCACACACAATGGATAACGTATTAAATGGCTACCTGACAATTCCCATTTATATTATGTCATTGTTCTTAGGTTATTTTGTTTCGGGGGCGCAAGACTGGTTTAACCTTCAATTTGGGAATCAATGGACTTTAACAACATTCACGTTATCTACGGTTGGGGTAGTTTTTTCCATCATCATCGCTATGATGTTAAAACGACCTAAAAATGATATTTAGGAGGGATATAAGTGCAGGAAACAGTGTTTTTATATAAGGTTATGCCTCATATAGTGTATACGTTCAGTTTTATATTAGCCATTTCCTCCGGGCTTTTTGTTTATGCAGGACTTACTTCTCAAACAGAGCGAGTTCAAACGAGATTGCGGATTAAGCACTCTATTCAAAAGAACCGACAAAAATTAGTCGAATCAGCTAGTCGTTCTAATGCAGAAGATTGGTTACAAAAAGCTGACTACCCATTAGGATTAAATGCGTTTCGGTACCATTTGATTTATTTTTCATTATTTTTATTCTTAGTTTTCTATTATGTGGTCTTTCCATTTTTAACTGGAACTTTGGAACTATGGCCTTTAATTGGGATTATCGTTGGGTTTGTCTTGTTTTTACCTAGTTTTCCTTACTCCTTATTCATCTATATTATGAAACGGGTAATTGACTATCAACAAGCACAAAAGAACGCTGAAGTATTTATGTTATATGATCTGCTGATTAATGAAATTGATATGATGAGTGTAAATCGAATCAATACCTATAACCTAATAAGAAATATCAAACCTTATTTTGATGTAATTTCAGGTTCTCTTACAAAGTTACTCACTAGTTGGAGTAATGATGAGGGGCCAAATATCGCATTAGACAAATTTGCGTCTGATATTGGTACAAAAGAGGCGAAGACCTTAGTGAGTGTTATTAAAACACTAGATGAGGTTGATCGAAAAACCGCTCTTGAATCATTAAGAGGAATGAATAATATGTTTGTTCGTTCCAACATAGAAAACTATCGAAGAAGAAGGAAAATTACAACTGATTTATTGTCCATACCAATTAAGACAACACACTTCATCATTATTTTAAACTTCCTGCTTGTGATTGTCACAATGGTTAGTTATATCATGGAGCACAATAGATAATCAAAATTTTCCTTAAAGGGGGTGATTTTTATAAACACAACTTTAAGTACTTTTATGAAGATCGCTATTACCGCAGTGGTAATAGGGGTAGTAGTATTTGGTTCACTCTATGCTTTAATGGGAAACCTTGCTGATGATGTGAGTACCTACATACAAAATAACTAATGGGGTGTTTACATTTATGAGTAAAACTTTAGCAACCTTTATGGCAATCGCCATAACAGCTATTATTTTAGGAAGTTTGATGATTGGGATTGTATATCAATCTTTATCTAATAAAAACAATGAACATCAAAACAATCAATCAATCTATCAATTAGATAGGAACTAATTAGGAGGAATTTAATCATGAATACAACTTTAGCAAAATTTTTATCTCTAGCGGTGACAGCAGTAATTATTGGAGCATTAGTCTTTGGAGTAGCTTTCAAAATGATAACAGATGAAGGTACTCACTATGAAAGTGAAGTTGAAGCAGAAAGAGCGGATTTACCACAATAAACTTTTAGTTCACTAGTTTAGTTTAAAGTATAGGGGAGAAATCCCCTATACATCATCTTAAAGGAGGTACATAAGATGGCAACAGCTTTAGCAAAATGGATGACTTTAATTATTGCAGCAAATGTCATGTTTGCCCCAATCTTAGCCTATATTGATTCTCTTCACCGTGAAGCAGTAGAAACGGTCTTACAAGAAGGTGCAAAAAAGGCATCTATTGAAGGTAGATTTACCGCAGCAATTATAAGTGAAATGAAACAAGAATTAGTAGATAACTATAATTTCGATGAAACAAAGATTCAAATTACCGCTACACAAACTTTAACGACTCGGAACAATTACATCGAAGCGAGTATTGAAGTACCAAGAGCCCCAATTTTTATTCTTAGTATATTTAATCAAGGGCCAACTACATTTAAGAAAGAAACAAAAGTCTTAAGCGAATATTTAAATTAAACAGGGGCGTTTATTATGGCACAAACTTTAAAAACAATGTTTCTCATTTTAATATTTGCTGGCATTATGGCTATGCAATTTAACCTTGATGCGGATAGAACATCATCCAGACAAATAAAAAATGCACTTGAATTAGCGGTACATGATGCTGCGCTTGCCCTTGATGAGTCACAATTATCTCAAGGGAGAATTGTGTTTGATCAAGTGCAAGCATTCCAAAATTTCAAGGCAAGTTTAGAAACGAACTTGTATTTACAATCGAGTGTGGGGTATCTATATTCCCCTATTACGGGTTCCTTTTACCAGGAGGATATCATACTTGAACATATTGAATATATTGACGATAGTAATAGTACATTCCCTAAAGTATATAACAATCCTAATTACGATATTGTTGATATGCTAAATGGACCGAGTATCGTTGCAGTTATATCAACGAAAAGTCCTCGTTATTTCGCAGGGGAGGGAATCGTTATACGGAAAGCGGTTGTCTATGAATACTTTGAATAAACTAATTGCAAAAAGTGTAATATCCATTGTATAATTGTTATAGGAACAATTCTCTATTTGTGAGTTAAAAAGACTAGAAATTTATGTCTATTCCTTTTATAATAGATACATATACTTATTCTATCTTTTTTATGCAACCCTTATGGGTTAGCTGTCAAACTAACAAACTTAAAGCGGTCTTTGGACTGTAGGGAATTGAACGAGGTATTTTTTACCTTTATTTCCTATACCAAAGATCGCTTTTTTGTTTGTAAAAAACTGTATATCAGAGAGGGGAAAATATTATGAAAAAATTATTAAAAGGATTGTTAGTTACATCTTTAGCTTTATTGATTGGTTTTGGTACGGTGAGCCCTGCATTGGCTAATCAATATCAAACAACTTGTGAAATGACGATCGTATCTAATGTGAACACACCACAAAATCCTGCTCGTCCTAGTGGAGAGTGTACTAATCTAGTAGAAGGGTACTATGTAGCAAATATTGACCGTTTTGGGATTGCAGGAGCTGCTACTTATACCGTTACGTATAGTGGGCAACAGTTTGAAATTGGAATTCCAACAGGTCAATATACTTCAGCTATTCTAACTGTTTATACAGTTAAAAAAGAAGCGCCGAAGCCAGCTCCAGCTCCAGCACCGAAGCCAGAGCCGAAGCCAGAGCCGAAACCTACACCGACTCCGACTCCGGCACCAAAGCCAACTCCAACTCCAACACCAACGCCAAAGCCAACTCCAAAAGTTGAGCCAAAAGTCGAGCAAAAGGTTGAGCCAAAAGTTGAAACACAAAAACCAAAATCAAAGCCAACTACTACCCCACCAAATCAGGAAGCAACAGCTAGTCAACCGACACCTGTTAAGGAGGAAGAGGTAGTCAAAGAAAAGGCTCCACTTGAAAAAGCATTGGAGAATGTTAACAAGGCATTTGAAGAACTAACAAAGAAAAAAGAATTGAAATTAGTAAAGGTTGAGGAATTCACAGGTTTAGTAAAAGCTCAATTTGAACAACAAAAAATTGAATTGCCAGAGGATATTGAAAAGCTTAGAGAATTTGAAAAACTGGCTTCTCATGAATCGTTTGCTAATTTAAAAGAGTTAGAGTTGTTAAAAGGTAGTGTAACAACAAAGATCCAAGAACTCGAACAAGCTAAGTTAGTAAAAGAGAGATTGGCAGAGGAAAAGAAACAAAAAGAACAACAAGAAAAACAAGAAATAGAAGAAAAGCAAGAGGATAAAGGCGTTTTT
Source organism: Metabacillus sp. RB-C-LZQ-3-1 (assembly GCF_058315175.1). NCBI lineage: Bacteria > Bacillati > Bacillota > Bacilli > Caryophanales > Bacillaceae > Metabacillus > Metabacillus sp. RB-C-LZQ-3-1. The sequence goes on from NZ_JBZFLI010000014.1 coordinate 100,120, forward strand.
ACAAAAATGTCTGAATCAATTTCAAGCTTTTTTAAATCTATTGGTTCATTCTTTACAAACTTGTTTTAATAGGGAAGGGGTTTTCCCTTCCTTGTTTTTATTTAGAAATTTAATATTAATAGAATTCTATCAATATTAAATTTGTATATAAAAACCATAAAGGTCTTTATATGATTTATAAGGTTAAAAAATGGGGTGATTTAATTGTGAAGTTTAATCGTAAGATGCTTTTAATACTATCGTTACTTATTGTAGGAGTTTTTATATTTAAGGCCTCAACTTCTCTAGGAGCAAGCTCTCCATATGATGTGGAGTCTAGCGTAAAATCAGGTTGGGCTAATCTATACGGTGGTAAACGATATGCTATGGAATCTGGAAGGAAACTCGTTTATGATGTGTACGCAAATAAGTATACCAGTGGTGGATACAGTATTACTTGGAGAGACTTTGGAAAGGGGAACCAGCCTTATATAAACTTTCAAGGTTGGGCGATACTCTTCGGTCACAAGAGGCATACTTCCACCAATCATGAAACGTATATTGTTGCTAGAAAGGTTGGAGGTGATAGTGGGGTAGGAACAACCTATGTTTATGGGACTACACCTATCAATCTATCAGCATCAGAAGAATTGGAGTACAATAACTCAGGTCCAGGTAGTTTTTATAACGAGTGTTCTTCTACAGCTACCAATAGAAACAACGAGGACTGTAACATGCGTTATGACAACGTAGGGTTTAACGCTTACTTACCTCTACAAGAATTGTTTCCTAATCAATACGAACAAGCTCAATGGAAATTGTATATTGTAAAGCGTGTAGATTCACAAATTGTTTATACTGAACTAAAGTTACCTTTTACTTTTAGTAATCGTTCTTACAACGGTGGAGACATTGACCTTACTAGTGGTATCAATGCTAGTAATTTAGAAATGGTTGGTACTAATGTTATTCGTCGAACTCAGTCTAGACAATCGGGAGTTTCAGGATGGGATTTAGGATATTTTACAACTTACAAAGTCTATACGAGAAATGGTCATGATGAGTCGGGAACTTCTGTTTGGTATTCTGTGAAGAGTCCAGAAGATGGTTATGCAACCCGCTGGGCAAGTACGGCATATTGGGATTTTGGTGGCTCTCAAGCTCAAATTAACTATACTCCACCACCCGATACCGATCCACCATCTCATATTTCACATTCCTTATCCGGTGCTCGTTATCAGAATGGTAATGATTATTGGGTTCAACCGAACGATGATGTATGGGTTCGTTTAAGACAACATGACGCTACCGCTAACTTATACCAATATCTAAGATTAGATGGAACACCTTATGGAACTTCGGTAGATTCAAGGGCCCTGCATGATTTTACTCAAGCGTGGAACCAAATTAATCATTGGGATAAAGACCCTAATGTATTGATTAATGCAGCATCAAGAGAAGAAAATACGAACTATGGTAGGGTAGCTTGGCAAGTAATCCCGTATACTCACGGACACACATATAATGTTCAGTATTATTATCGAGACACTCAAAATAATACCATTGGCTACAACAATACAGGAATGAGATTACGAGTCGATGGAGTAGCACCAACACACGTTTCTCATATCATTAGTGGCTATCGCTATCAAAATGGGGATGATTATTGGGTAAGACCTAATGACCAGGTATATGTTACTTTTAGACAATATGACCCACATTCGGGGAATAAGTTTCAATATCTATCCTTATATGGCTCAGGAGTAGATGTAAGGTCGCAACATGTATATTCGTTTGCTAGTAACGACAATAATCAATTCGCAAAAAGTCCAAATGTTCAAATAAACTCAGCCTTACGAGAAGAAGATACAACATATGGACGAGTAAAATGGGGTATCGTTCCAAAAACGCATGGAGATGGATATAACGTTCAATATTACTACACAGATAATGTAGATAATACAAGGGGTTATATTGATACTGGAATGGATTTATGGACTGATGGAGCTGCTCCTGCTATTCAATTTAGAAATTATAGTGATACTAGTGATTTTTTTAGTAGAGGTTGGTCTACAGCAGCCATTGATGTTCGATTAAAGTATAGTGATCCACATTCAGGATATAAGCGTTCACGTTATGCTTGGTCAACATCAACAGTTACACCGACAACATGGTCTGCTTGGAGTACCAGTTCAAATTACGTTGTTTCGAATAGTAGTTACGGGCAATGGTATCTACATGTTCAAGCAGAAGATAATGTTGGTAATATTGTGACAACTTATAAAGGTACGTATAATTTTAATAATCCACCGAATGCTGATTTTACAGAAAGTCCTAATCCAACTGACCGTACTAAAAATGTATGCTTTACAAATAAGTCAACTGATCCTAATGGAAATGCGTTAACTTATGATTGGGATTACCGTAAAAAGGGTACTACGACGTGGATTAACATGAGTACAACTACAAATCCTTGTTTTAAATTTAGTGAAGTTACCACTTATGAAGTAAGACTGATCGCAACTGATTCAAATGGTGCTAGTGATTCATTAATTCGCGATGTTGTAGTGGTTAATTTACCACCTGTCGCGCAATTTAAATTTGATAAGTCAACTTACTATATTGGTGACACTATGCAGATAACCACTCTTGCTTATGATCCAGATGGAGATGCTATTACTCATTATTATGAAATTACGAAACCGAACAATGTTAAAGTTACGTTTAATACTCCTAATTTTTCTTATATCCCGGATATACCAGGGTATTACACCTTTAAGCAGACAGTAACTGATACATTCGGAGCAAGCGATACCGCAACATCTACGATTTATGTAAATGATTTAACTCTAAAAGGATATGTTAAGCACACACCTGAGTGGGTACAAAAGCACACTATAAAAGGGAATACACCTAATCAATTCTATTCGGGTGAGAAATTTATTTTAGAAGCTGATGTAACAGCATACCCTATCACTTACCTAAATGTTAAATTTGATGGTTATCAAGTAAACGGAAATCTTTATACTTCTACCGTTAGTTTACCTTACAATACACCTACATTTAGAAATGGAGAATTATTTGATTCAACATGGGTTGAGGGTGGAACGCAATTAGCTAATGGAACAGCAATATTCTCATTTGAAGTCAAATATAGTAATGGAATTGTGAAAAGGGATACCGTACAAGTAGAGATTATTGGAAGTGTATTTGATGTATTTAGGGTTCATAAGAAATTTTAGACTTTAGAATTATTTGATCACTCTTACTATGATAGAGTGGTCTTTTTTTATTTTTTCCAGTATAAAAATATAGATTCTACAAAAAATAATTGTTCCATTACCTCGAATAAAGTCGGAATAATATGGAATTTTTTTGTTTCTATCTTGGGTAATTATGTATTATACTTTTTATATAATACATAATTATTACAAATCACTAACAATAAAACCAGAGACTTATTACCATTTCGGAAAAGTTCATATGGAATAATAATACACAGTATTATGACTTATAATCTATAGAGTTTTTAGCGAAAACCTTTTAAACTGTATAATTAGAAGGGCTGAAATTAATGCGAATTGATGTGAAGAAGAAATTTGGTCAAAAAGTTAGACATTATAGGAGAAAAAAAGGTATCTCGCAGGAAGAACTTGGGCACTTAACTAATCTTCATCAAACATACGTGAGTGATGTAGAGAGAGGATTACGAAACATTTCGCTTGAAAATATCTATGAAATTGCGATTGCTTTAGAAGTTAAAATGTCTGACCTCTTGGATTTTGACTAATTTCCATCATCATCTTAATAATAAAAATAATTGGAAGTATTGAAAGAATGTTCTTATTTGGGCGCTTTGAACATTCATGAACAAGTAGCGCAACCGGCCATTATGTAAGTTATGGCTTTTTATTTTGTTTCTACAAAATATCAGAACATTACATCAATTTTATAAACCTGTTTGTTATTTATCATAAATCAACCCCCAATTTTATAAGAGGACTATCGAATTATATTTATATGAGCTTATAGATTCTTATATAAAAAATTCTTATTTTGTTTAAAAGTAGTGAATCTAAAAGTTTTCTCTTAAATTTCACATATAATAAATTCAAGAGAAGTGAAGGAAGGTTTTCAACATGCCATTAATCCGAAACAGGGAAGGTATAGATAATTTATTATTAAGTGCAAGAGAATTTGTTGTTAGAGAAAGTTTGATTTTAATTAATGAAGATACTGTTGCAGAACATATTTCTTTAACTAAAGAGCTTAAAACGGTATGGGAAGACGCTTTTAGTGAAACAGTAGATGTACTATACGCAACTTCTAAAGAATATCCTTTATCTAAAGTACCTAAAACTCAGAGAGATAGTCTTTTAAAAGTAAAATATATTGAAAACAGTTTCATATTAACTCGTGACGAAGTAAAAGAATATCTTTTAACTCATTAAGGGGGTAAGTAAGATTTTTATATCTTACTTACCCTTTTTGTTTTCTTCTCTTATTGAATGAACTAGGAAGATACGATATAATAAGGATATTCAAACTTTTTCTTTTTTCTTTTTTATGCGACCATATTTCCGTTAAGGTCAGCTGTTTACTACCAAACATTTAGAAGCCTCTGGGCTTAGGTTCGACACTTCATTGTGTCTTTATTAAACCTAATGTCCAGGGGCTTTTTTGTTTTGTCTTGGAAAAAGAGAGTGTTTGAAATAAAAAAACTTTTAGAGAGAGGAAGTATTTTATGAAAGGTGAGAGTTTACTGATTTGTAATGTATGCAGTGGTACTTGTGAAAAGACATTTATCCGAATAAAAGGAAAGTCTTTCTGTTCAGATGATTGTCTTTTGAAAGAGGAAGGAGATGAAGGGAATGTTTAAGCTAACATGCTTTGCTCCAGCTCATCCTTCTAAACTTGGACCCGCTTTAGCAGCAGTACATTTCAAAAATGTGAAAGGTAAGTTTGTATGGCAAATGGATGGCGCTCAATTTGTAATCGAGCCATTTAAGAATTACGGTGATCATCAAGCGTCATACGGTTACAGAGTTTATTTTGATGGTTCCATTGATGGTGCAATGTATTTATTTGAAATGTCAATGGGTTGTTTTTCACCTCAGATTAATGGGGTTGAATACACAATATATCATCAATCTAAAACTCAAGAATCGTGGATTAAGGACTTCCTAAAACGCCCTTCTTTCCGTACTTCAGATGTTCGGGGAGTGTTTCGTAAAGGTGATGTAGGAGTTGTATGTCTCCCTGATTCTACTGTAAACTTACAGATTCGCAAAAAAGGGACTAAACCATTCAAATTGATAGAGTTATTAAAAGAGATCGATTGTCTAAAGCATGACATTATGCCTGTGGACTACGATCTTTTTTCAGTTCAAGGGGTTGCAATATGAATGTATTCAATTTCTATACTAAACAAAGTCAATTTACGATTGGCCCGAATTACGTGGTCAAGAATGGTGGAGAAGTGGTTGCGGAAGGAACGATATTTATTTTTCAACTGCTTTTAGGATATCCAGCTTGGATTATCGTGAACGCGGAAAATGAATTTATTCCTCCACAAATTATTAGAACCGAAAGAGTGATTTCTGTTTTGCCTGAACATGAACATTTCGATGGGATTCAATGCCCTCCAAAGTTTCTATACCAGGTAGATTTTGTCTTAGATAAAAAAGCAAAAAGAATCACTGTTAACGCTGTAGATGAAGCTCATGTAATGGAGTTTGTCAAAACTTATTATCAAGAGTCGACAAACATACGAATTAACCAAACAAAGGAGAGAGTATCATGTTAAAAAATAAAATTGAGGATTTATTCAAACCACAATATATGAAAGAAAAGTTGTTCTATATGCTTAAGAAAAACGGTGAGTTCATTAAGCTTGATACGAATTTAGGCTATTTATATTCTCTACCAATCGGTGAATCTGAGGGAAAAGAAATTAGAGTAGAAGTAGCTTTACGATCAGGAAGAGAACTAACTATTCTTAATGCGTTTGTTAACGAACTTTCAGTTTCAGCTTAATTTAGGAGAGTGTAAAATAATGAAAATCAAATTATTACCTAAACAGGTATCCGTTGATGGGGATTGTACCAATATAGAGAATGTACTCTTAGAGGTCGTAGATTATGGTGATTCATACCATGTTCAGTTTCTAAAAAAAGATGAAGGTTCTCTATTAGGAAAATCTCGTTATTGTGATATTCAGAACATTGATGAAGCGTTTCGAAAAGTTGGTGAGCTTGCTAGACAAACTTGCCTTCCTTTCAACCAAATTCGGTTTCGTTCCATTTACCAATCTAATACATTGGAGGGAAGTTGCCATGAGTGAGTATGAACTTCTTCAAGCCAAAAGGCGTCAACTTTGGGAGCAACTTTGTAATTCTCACAAATTAACGCATGAAGAACGAACAAAAATTAAAGATGAATATCTAAAGCTTTTAAAGCAATCATCTTTACTGAGTCGATAACTCCATAACAACCTCTTCCTAGAAGGGGAGTAAAAAACTAACTTTTGCTCCCCTTATTCTAGGTGGGGAGCGTTATTGGGAGGAAAATTAAAATGACTGAAATTCATACACCAAATGCTGCTAATATCATGGAATCTCTATTTGTGGAAGGGATTTACGGCAATATGAAACAGACTGAAAAGAAATTAAAGGCTGTTAAGTCTGCTATGCACCAACAATTACATGACAGTGAAGTAAAACGTCATGAATTTGAAAAGTTTAACGTGGTGGCAAAGTATGTACCGAAAAAAATCTACGATGTAGATTATAAAGGTATTGTCGAGCATTTATTTAATTATCTGCAGCCGGAACTTGCGTGTCGTGCAGTGAAAATAGATGTGAAATCTCTGAAAGAAAATCCTGAGATTTTAGAGGAATTAGAGGGTTATAAAAGAAAGCCGACTTTTTATGTGAAACCTTCTCTTAATAAAGCAGGAAAAGAGCAGACCAATGCTCCAGATCCTGATTATGAAGGACTAAAACTGAATCACTTGGCTAAAGAGTTTAATAATCTGAATCCAACCTTTAAACAATATGAAGATTTATATGAAAAAGCGAAAATGGAAATGCTACAGTGTTCAGAATTACAGGAAAGAAAGAAGTTAAATCATTCTTTCGGTTCTGTATCCCTAGTGGCTAACCAAGCTGAATATAGAATTTTCAAGTTGCTAGAGGATTTTGGTGAGGATTTCTTAATCGAACATTGCTTGCCGGATAGCAGTAAAGTCCAATGGTATATGGATAATCGGTTATTAGCAAAGGCTGATATCGACGCATTTAAAACCATTAAAGATATTCGTTTAGACTTTATCGTAATGCCTCTTGATGTTGAACGTGAAGTTATGTCAATGCAGAGTCAAAGACGAATGGAACTATCTTTACGCATTTTCGGTTAATAAAAAAGAGAGGATTACACTAATTTTTATTTGTGTGTCCTTCTTTTTTGTTTTATTACATGTAATCAAACTAATGGGGGTTTAATTTTTACCATTTCAAAGAGTTTACCCAAGAATTAAAACTACTAAGGATACCTATTATTAGGAAACTATTTAGGAGGAGAAAATAATGGAAAATAAAAAATGTTCTAATTGTGGTCATGTGCAAGAGGTAAGTGATAATAATATTTATCAAGATATAACAGGGAAATATACTATTTGCGAAAAATGTAATACTGCTTATGGTGTAGAAATTAATACTGATGATATTTATTTTAAATCGTAAATTTTATTGCACATCCAAGTATGTAGTTCACCAAATAAATAGTTAAAGGAGGGTAGTCCTCTTGCTAAACAGGTTTTAGCGAGGGGATATACCACCCTTGCTCTGTTTAGTAGTGGACCAACAAACATGAACGATATTTTTCAAGAGATAAAAGAACATATGAAAGAGGTTTATTTAAGAGATGATGTTCCATTAGCAATAGCTTATTCAGGAGGTAAAGATTCAACTCTTTTATTGCTTTTGTTATGGGAAATGCTATCGTCTTTACCAGTAGACCAAAGGAGAAAAACCGTACATTTAATTTCGTCAGATACCGGGGTCGAAACACCAGATATGACAGATTATGTTCATAAGGCTATCAAGAGTATTCAAAGGAGTGCTGAAGAACAGCAAATACCTATTGAAACGAATCTTGTAAAGCCTAGTCTGAAACAATCTTTTTGGTGGAAAGTGTTAGCGAGAGGAACGTTAATTTCAACTCCAAATACGAAACACAGATGGTGTACTCACACTCTAAAAATAGCCCCTACACAATCGAAATTAAAAGAACTACTAGCACAATCTCCGATTCAATTTGGTGAAAATCAGAAACATCAACTTATTCTAGCTTTGGGTATAAGAAATGAGGAAAGCGCCCGAAGAAAAGCATCGATTTCTAAGTGGGAATTGAGTGAAGAATCTTATTTTAGTCGTCATTCTGACTTTGATGAAATTCTTTGTTACGGGCCTCTAAAATTTGTTACAGCTGATGAACTCTGGTTTAAGCTCATGGAGTATGAAACCTTACCTTTTGGGGTGAAAATTAGTGATTTAACCGTTCAGTATGGTGAATCCATTATGGAATGTGGAATTAAAACAAGTAATGAACAAGGCAAAGCTTGTAGTGCTGCGGGTAATCGTGCCGGGTGCTGGAGTTGTGGTCTTGTCAGTGGAAAAGATCCAATGCTTGTTCGCCATATTCAAGAAGGAAAAACAAAATACCAGTATCTATTGGATTGGAAAACTCTCATGTTACGGATGAGAAATGACATTCGTTATCGTGAAGTCCTACCTCGCCAACAATTTACTAAAAAGCTAAAAGAACTCTCACAAAACCGAGAAGGTATGAATCAAATTGGATTGTTTGAATTAGATGAAAATCCTTATTTGGATTACTACAACACGTTTAAAAGAGCAACCTATGATGAATACGCTCCTGGGGGAATGACCGTACAGGGCAGAAGGATTCTATTAGAATACCTTTTATTCATTCAAGAGCAAACGGGTTATCAACTAATTCATGAGTACGAAATTGAAGCAATTTTAAATTGTTGGAAAGAGACAGATGGGATCGTAGTGGCTCGTAACGAGTTAGTACCTACTGAGTTTTCCTATGATGGTGAGTTAATATTCCTTCCAGATAAGAAGGTTAATAAAAAACTAACACAAAACCCTAATCCAGTATTCTATGTAAACATAGATTTAAAAATGGAGGAAGGGGAGCTTTATGAGTTTCTTAAAGAACGTCAACAAGTTACAGGTAAAAGTTATTTCTTTTTCCCTAACACGTTTGATATTAAAGAGAAAACGTTGGTGTGGAACCAAGTCTCTTTTGTTGTATGTTCTGAGGGTATTACAACCTCATTACAGGCTCATGAAGACGTTTTTGAATGGTTAGGTTGGGTATATGGCTCTTTTACCGAGAAAACGCATAAGGCAGCTATTAATCATTTAATGCTTAGTGCGATTGGTGAAGGAGTATTAAATAAATTAAAAGAGGATAAAAAGAAAGCATTGTCTATGATTCCTAAAGTGGAAATTCCGCTTGTAGAACAGGATAATGGGCAATTCAGTTTAGCGATTTAATGGTTACGAGGTATGTCGTGGTAGCTCAATAACTAAAAAACAAACCCCCTAGAATTATGGGTGAAAGGGAATGATAGCTATGGAATTCAATTTAGAGAAGATGAAAAAATTTGCGGAACAAGATGCCTTAATTAAGTTCATGGTAAACGATCTAGTCAAGAGGTCACATGAAATCGAATATGCGTATCAAATTGTCTTTAATAGTGAAGTACTAGGCGATTCCGTAATGGAAGGAATATATATCAATTTATAAAAACTAGAATAGTTCATCTAAAAAAGGTGAACTATTCTTTTTTTATGTCTATGAACCTCTATTACTTATTTTAATTTGCTCTTGTGCTAATGCAACTTCTTCAAATCTTATATAAAAGCAAAGCATCTCTTTTTAAAAAAATATATCTAATTTTATGGTATTTTAATTATAGAAAGTTATTTAAAGGTGATTATATGACGAGGAAATTAACGATTCAAGACATTCAGCGAGTAGCAAAGTCTAGAGGTGGCGAATGCCTTTCCTCCGTTTACATAGATAGTAAAACAAAGCTTTTGTTTAAATGTGTTGAAGGGCATACTTTTAATAAAACTCCTGCTAAACTCAATTTTGGGCAATGGTGTCCAGATTGCAGTGGCAATAAAAAGAAATCCATTCAAGATATGCACATTTTAGCGAAAGAACATGGTGGGAAATGCTTATCTGAAGAATACATTGATAACAAAACACATCTTAAATGGAAATGCAGCAAAGGTCATTTTTTTAAGGGCTCCTATATAATGGTGAAAAACTCTATTGAGAGAGGAGGTAGCTTTTGCTCGAAATGTAATATTATTCGAAGAACAGAGGGACGGAAGCTAACAATTGAGGAATTACAAGAACTAGCTAGATTAAAAGCGGGGAAATTGCTATCGGATTCTTATATAGATGCCCATACGGATTTAACTTGGAAATGTGTAGACGGTCATATATTTGAGATGAATGCAAATAAAGTAAAAAATGGCCATTGGTGTATGAAATGCAGTAAAACCTTCAATTTAGGGGAAGAAAAGTGTCGCTATGTCCTTGAATATTTAACTGGAAAACCGTTTAAAAGCTCTAAGAAAGTTATTGATGGATTTGAATTAGATGGATATAACCAGGAATTAAAATTAGCTTTTGAATACAATGGGATACAGCATTATGAAACAAATGGATTTTTTATTAAAACAGAAAAAGAGTTGAATCAAAGGATAAAAGATGATGAACAGAAGGAACGATTATGTCTTGAAAATGGTATTTATTTAATTAAGATCCCTTATACCATAAAAACAGATGATGATATTATTACGTTTCTTAAAAATGTTTTAGAACAACAAGGGATTAAAATAATTCAAGACCTCTCTACGATATCTTCTCCAGACCTTTATAAAAATTATATGTCAGCTCTTAAAGAGTTAAATGAACTTGCCCAACAAAGGGGAGGAAGATGTAGTGCTACTGAATACAAAGGTAGTAAAGGGAAAATCGAATTTGAATGTTCCAATGGACACACCTTCTCCAAAAGGCCCAATGATTTAAAAAATGGTCAGTGGTGTATGGATTGTTATATAGATAATCGAAAAAATCTAAAGACTAGGTTGTAAATCTCAATAAATTCACATAGTTATTGTTTATAAGGAAAAAGTTTAAGGGGTTTTCAGATGAATGGACAAGAGCTTTTACGTACTTTAAAACGAATCGGTTTGATAGAAAAAGGGGAGGTTATTGAGGAAACAAATAATGTTATTCACGTTAGCATTCGATTAATTTTTCCCCATCACGAGAAATATATGGTTCAAAACGATTTTGGCAAGTACACCAAAATAACCGGTGTATTTCAATTTGCAGTGGATGGACGTACTATGAAACAAGGGTACCGCTTCTATACTTATCGCATGGAGAAATTGATCGGAACTAAAGCACCAAGTATTACAGGTAAAGAAGCTTTAATGGAGTTAATAGAAGACAGTAAAGATACTACTCCATTTTAAGATAGGTGTAACCTAATTGGGATTATGAAAAAGTATCTTGTTATATGAGTGGAACCATAGTAAAATATGAGTATATTACTTTTTCTTTTTTCTTTTTTATGCAACCTATTTTTAAGGTTAGCTGTTACTTATCAAACTATAGCACTCTTTGGAGTGATCTGTACGCAAGTAGTTTATCTATTTGTGTTTAGCAGACATTCCAGGAGTGCTTTTTTGTGTTTTCAAACAAAAAAACTTTTGGAAAGAGAGTGATTTTATGCAATTAGCAGAGCTTTTAGGAGGAAAAAAAGATGTAGTAACAGAACTTCAAGTTGCTACTTCTAAACGAACAAATTTCTTGCAGAAACGTTTAAAGGCAGAAATTGTTTTACGAGATGGAACTCGTCGATATTTCCGATGTAAATCAATTAAGAAAGATGAAGCACTTCTTGAAGTGTTACTCTTTGTAGATTGTTTACAGAAGGAAATGGGCGAAAGTATTGTATGGCGCTTTACGGATGAGAAGCAATTTTATCTCGGGAGTAAAATGCCAGACAGACCATCTTTAGCTGCTAAAGTTAAAAAGGTACTTTTAGAATACTTCTTCGATTTGGGAGATTAATATCTAATAGGTTGCTTTGTAAAGAAAAAGTGAGAGTAATGTAAAAAACTAATAAACATTTAGGAGAGTGGTTCGGATGATGAATCGAGTAAATATCGTTGGAAGATTAACAAAGGACCCGGAATTACGATATACACCAAATGGAGTACCTGTTGCTACATTTACATTGGCTGTAAATCGTACATGGGTTAAACCAGATGAAAATGGTCAAGTACCCGCTGATTTTATCAATTGTGTTGTTTGGAGAAAGCCAGCTGAGAACACGGCTAACTATTTGAAAAAAGGTAGTTTGGCAGGTGTGGATGGTCGTATTCAAACAAGGTTTTATGATGGGCAGGACGGGAAACGAGTATTTGTTACTGAAGTTGTTGCAGAATCGGTTCAGTTTTTAGAACCTAAAAGTTCAGGTAATGAGAGCCAGGGTAATAATAATCGTGGTAATCAAAATCAAGGTAACAACAGAGGAAATCAGAGTCAAAACAACAACCGTAATAATGGTAATCAGAATGGATTTAATGATTATGAAGATCCATTTGCAAATAGTGGTATGCCATATGACTATAGCGATGATGATTTACCGTTCTGACCAGTTAGTTGTTAATTAAACTCAAACAAAAAGAGAGAGTGTTTCATTCCTATAGGAGTGGAGCACTCTTTTTTGTTTTTTTAAACAAACATAGGGAGGATTCATATGAACTATCAAATTATGAATGTTAATGGTGATTGTCTATTGTCTGATTCAGCAGAAGGTATCCGTATTTGGATGGAAGAAGAATTAGAGAGTCGGTTCAATTTTATTGTCATGCTGCAAGAAAATGATGATGAGGAAGAACTAGAAATCTATCTCCATACAGATAATTATGAAGACCTTGCTGATGAAGAACTTTCAATGCTAGAAGAGTTAGGATTTTCCGAAGATAACTCTTTAGAAGCAATCTGCAAGGTATTAGACATTACTGTTATTCAATAAGGAGGATATTAACATGGCTAATTATGTGCATATTGCATATATGGAGGTTCAGAAATTAAACAATAATGGAGAGAAAGCAGACCGTTACTTCGGCCTTCATATCTTTGATGATTTTGAAGAAAAGATCGTTGAACAATCTACCTCTTTTTCTGATTTAAAAGAAAATGTGAATCCTTCAAATGTTGTTGAATATATTCATGAACATTTCCCTGAAATGTTTTTTGAGCCTATCGTATATACGAATGGATTTTATTTCAACAATGAATGGTATTCCTTACAAGAGCTAGGGTTTAATGCTGAAGGTGAAAAGGTAGTGCTTAATAAAACTAATTAACTAGGAGAGGGAATGAATAAATATAAGTCATTCCCTCTTTTTTATTTTTGGGAGGATACCTGAATGGTTAAAAGAGAAGTGGTGAAGGAAGTTGCTAAAAGAGTGAGAGCTATACAAGAGGATGGAAAAACCATTGTGAAAGCAAAGGATATCCTTGAATTAGTTGAATATAAGCTTAATAGGCTAAATATCGACTATTTTGTATTTCCGCTTTCTTCTACTAGATTTTTAGTTGAACTTAATCTACCAGAAGAGTTCATGAACTAAACAAGGAGTGGGTACTTTGGGTAAATCTTTATTTATCACTGAAGAACAATTAATCGGGAAACTTCATTCCTATGGCTATTCTCTTTTCTACGAAGGGACTAAAGACGTACACCTTTCTGTAGTTTATGAGTTAGCTAATAATGAAGGTTTCCGTTATAACAGTGTATTAGATTTATGGGAATCCCCAATCTATTAAACGATAAGGAGAGGAAAGTCTTGACTATCAAATTATATGATCTTGTTCTGTGGCAGTATGCGAAAAGAGTGGTTCCGAGTAAAGATTGGAACCTTTTCATGATGCTTATAACTGTCGTTAACAATTTATGTGAAGAGGAAAATCTATAAAACTAAACTTTGGGAGGAAATGATTATGTCTAATATTGGAAACAAAATCAGAGCAGGATTTTTCGCCATGCCGGAATTACAAGGTGAGTATGTAAAACAATTACTAGAATTTACAGGTGATTGTAGTATCTTTGATCCTACGGCTGGAGAGGGCGCTGTACTTGCACAAATTGCTAGAGGGCAAGAAGTTAAGGTTAAAACATATGGGGTTGAATTAGACAAATCACGAGCAGAAAAAGCATCTCAAGTGCTTGACTATTCTATCAATGCTCCTATTGAATCAATGGTTATCAGCAATGATGTGTTTAGTCTATTGTGGTTAAACCCGCCTTATGATTTTAGCATTAAAGGTATGGAAGATGATGAAGCTGACCGTAAGGAATACCTTGAATTGGTGAGAAATACAAGATATTTAGCACCAAAAGGGGTTATGATTTATGTCATTCCTTCATACCGTTTCGCAGACAGTAAGATTGCGAGATTTCTTGCAACTAACTATGAGAATGTAGGAATACTTCGTTTCTCTAATGAGGATTACGATGGTTTCAAACAATGTGTTTTTATTGGCACAAAAAAGGCAGGAAAGTTCAAAGAATATAATAAAAAACTCTTTGATTTTCTGACTCAAATGGAATCAGAAGAATTCGTTTTGAAACAAGTCACACCTATTAATCTTATGGTTGGAAAGCATAAGTGGAAAGTGCCAGCAGGACCAACGGAAATCCGTACTTTCTATACCAAACTAGAAAGTAAAGCTAATTTTGTAGATGCGATTAGAACAAGCAAAGGATTTACAGCGTTTAAGGAACGTTCTAAGCCCAAATCACTGGTTTTAGGTGGTAACCCTATCATTAACATTGCACAGGGACAGATGGCTCTCTTATTGGCCTCTGGTGCTTGTAATGGACTGATTGGTGAAGGGGATAACCTACATGCAGTTCAAGGTTTAGAGATTGTTAAAAAAGTAAAATCAGAGGAAAAGAAAGAACACGAAAATGGAGGAACTTCTACCGTTACGAAAGTGCGTACTGTACGTGAGGTTTCCATTAAGGTGATAAATCCAAATGGAGTTATCAAGAAATTCGTGTAATTCTTTTTGAGTTTTTAAGAGAACATAGTTTGCTTTTGAAAAGCCTTGTTCTCTTTTTCTTTTAATAAATTTTGGGAGTGGATCTTATGAATAAAGAACATCAAAAATTATTTCATTTGTTTAAAAAATGTATTGATGAACGGAGTTTAGAAAGCATGAAAAGCCCATTGTATGGATTTTTTCACTTAGATGCTGGGTTCATTGCTCATTACAATATTCATGGTTTTAAAGCTGAATATAGTGGTCGTAATTTCCTTCGGTTTTTAACTCATTTCGTAAATCCACCTTACTATCTTTTTTACAATACAGATTGTGAGGAATTATTACGAAATTGTTGTCAGTATGCCAGGGAACAAGTACCTAAAATTCAAGCTGAGTTTGATAATAAAGCCATGAATACCAAGATGAAATTACTTCGCCAATTAGCGAAAGAGCTAGATTGTGAGGTAATTCCAAAGGGTGGAGTAATGCCAGAATCGGTTGAGGAAAATGGACAATTAGGGTTATTTGCTTAATACCAAACATGAGAGGGAATGAACAATTTTTTTGTTCGTTCCCTTTTTTATTTATCTACTAAACAAAGGGAGAGATTATTAATGGAAGCGCAATTAAGTTTATTTGGAGTTTTTGAAGAAACAAACATAGTTGAGAAAATGAATGATATTCGTAGTGATGTTCAAGCAAATCGCAAAGTGGCTTATGATGTGGGCGAAAAGATCGGTGGGGCCAGAAAGGACCTAGCATTATTAAGAAAGCAGTTTTCAGAGGAAAAAAATATTGATGTTCTTTCTGAAATAGAAAAAACATCAGCTGTATTAGCTGCTGAATTAATTTCAAAGAATGAATTATTTGCAGGTTTTTCCCTTGAAAATGAACGTGAGAATGGAGTGGATTGTAAAGTCGCAAGACTAAAGCAATTACTCATTCAACGTATTGATGCCCAACCATCTGATACAGAGGAAAGCCGAAAAAGCTTTTTCCTTGCATCACAAGAACTTTTAAACCGATTTAATGCTCTCGTTACGTGGGAACAGTTTAGCGATTTTATTGACGTAATGAATAAACAAATGATTTATGAAGGGACGAATGGTTCATATACTACTAACCGCCTAAAAGAGTTAGAAGAAAATCTAGCTAATACTGATAAATCCGATACCCTAATAATTCAGGCGACAGAACATCATATTCGTAAAGCTAAGGAACGCCTAAGCCATATTGAGGAAGCAAACAAGTACAACTTCCGCATTTTAGGTGATTCCTTTAAAAACTTCTTTACTAAACAACAAAGCGTAAACAGTACGTTAAAAGCTGTGAGTAAAATTAAGTCCTGGGATGAATTACTTGCTCCTAAAAAGAGTGCTAATACCGGGAAGAAAAATAAACCTGTATGGGAACGTGAATTACCTGAAAGGCCGGATAGAAATGGTGGTCGAGTAACAACCGTTAGTATTCCAGAAGATATGCTGCGAGATTTTAATTTCAGAGCCGTTGAGTTCGGAAATTATGTGCAGGATGAAAAGGGATTGGAGCATATTTTTCGTTGCTCCGAAGCCTTTCATGATCTAGCTGACATACTAGGTGTATCCGATTTTTCCATGTCCCTAAGTGGAACGCTTGGTTTAGCGTTCGGTGCTCGTGGCAGAGGTAAAGCTCTTGGTCACTTTGAGCCATCTTATAAGGTAATTAACTTTACTAAAGAGAGAGGAACACTTGGAATTACCGCACATGAATGGTTTCATGCCCTTGATAATTACTTATTCAACCTTTCATATGACAACAAGAATGGCCGTTTAGGTTATTTATCGAACCTAGATAACATAGGGTCTAATATCTCAACGGACATTATAGTTGCAATGGAAGATTTGATGAAGGAAATTAAAGAAGGCAGTTCATTAGCGTATTTTCCAAATGAAAATAAGCCAGAGACTTCATGGAGAATCTCTTATTCATTAAAAAGTCTATATAAGAAGGAAAATGGTAATTTGCAAGCCATTATGGAGAGTCAAAAAGCAAAGCTTGATGATTCTTATCGTTACCATGTATCCATGCTTTCCTATATTGACCGAGATAAAGAATTGGAGAAACTCGAAAAAAGAAAGATGAGAGATCTAAAGAAATATGCGCAAGCTCTAGCGTGGTACCATCAGCAAGAAACTGGCGAAAGAGTGGAACAAATTCAGTATCCTTCTGATAGAAGTCAGTTCCTTCAACAAGCAATTGGACTTGATCGTGGCAAGTTGGGTAAGTACTGGTCCTCAAATGTAGAGTTAATTGCTCGATCATTTGAAGCATGGGTACAAGATAAGCTAAAAAAGAACGATTGTGTTAGTGATTATCTTGTATGTGGTACGTATGACAGCATTGCTTATCCAATAGGAGAAGAGCGCGAAAAAATAAACAAGAAAATAGATGTTTTTGTAGAAAAAGTAGCAAAAATTAATCTATTTTAAGGAGATAAGTTACTATGACATTAAACTACTGTGCATTTAATTTCGATTTCTTTTTATCGGATGGTATTAAATGGTATAACCGAAAGGGAGTTTTATCACTAAATCAAGAAACTAACGCAACCATTGAGCTAGTTTCTAATGGGGTTCATAAAACCTATAAAGGATACTTAGTATCTATCATTCATAAGGAAAATGGAAAAATAGATAGTGAGTACTTTGATTTTGATGCTTATATGAGCCAAGATAATCGAATTGATGAACGTATGGATTATAAAGGCGGATTTAGTATTCATGAAAGTACTTGTGAAGGGTATCCGAGATGGTATATTGCTGAGCCTAACCCTGCTGACATTACCTATATGAGAAACATGATTTTTAACTATGTTAATCATTGGAGAAAGTCTTAAAAACAATCTTTGATTCTCAATAATAAATTCGAGTGAACTTACTAAAAGAGCAAGAGCCTTACTAAATAAAAGGTTCTTGCTTTTTCTGTTACTAAAAAAGGGAGGAAAATAATCATGAAACAATTACTAAGAAGGGTGTATGCAAAACGTCAAAAGGCAGGGAAAGATGGAATTTGGTTACAACATTTAGTTCTGGAGACAGCAGGATTAACAGAAGGGGAACCTCTTTATGTATCTATAGAGGATGAACAAATTACCCTTCAAAATAAGCAAATATCAAAAGATAGCCATGTTATTCATGTCAGTGGACGTTTAAATAAAACGAGTAATAAAAGACGACCTCTTGTTGATACTTGTGGAGATAGGTATGCTTCTGTTTTATCTTTAACTGATAAGGTAGAGATTATTGTACAGAAAAAAGGTGACCTTTCACAGATTATCGTTAGACCTCTCCAATTTAAGTTAATGGAGACAGAGACCATTTCTACACAAAAGGACGAAAGACTTCGTGTGGTATCACTTGGAGCTGGCTGTGGTATAGGTACTTC
>NZ_JBZFLI010000015.1:0-114717 GCF_058315175.1 Metabacillus sp. RB-C-LZQ-3-1
TTATTTTCCTAAATTAGAGCCTCGTTTGAAGAATAGAATGAGTACATTCTTCTACTCTAGCACCCTTTTCAAGTCGACTTTTTAAATAAGGCAATGAAGGGAAAGCACTTATTCTTATCCAAGAACAGCGCTCTATTGTTGAAGAAACTTAATTATAGGAATCATTAGAAAATAATATTTCATTATTTCGTATGTATTTTTTCTTTATCGGTATTTTGTTCAATTATATCTGAAATAAAAGTATAGATATTCGGAGGATATTCAGCAATACGATGAACTAAATATAAATACCACTCACTACCATATGTTACATAAACTTTGGCCTGGATATTATCCTCCTTTAAAGATCTTAATAGGTCAGGTCGAACCCCATCCAACATCTCTACTTCAACATTTGGACTATAAAGAAATTCTTTTGCTTTTAGGTCCATCAATATATTTTCATCATGTGTAGCAACAGACAATGGATGACTATTATCTATACACATAGATACAAATTCTTTATACTGTTTATTTAGCTCTTCGGATCTTGGAATATATATACCTTCAGACTCTTGATAAGCCCCCTTTACTAAACGTATTCTGCCCGAGGTTTTCAATAGATCATTTAGGTCATTAAATGAACGCTTCAAATGAACTTGTAATGTTATCCCAACATTTGAAAATGATTTTGATATCCTTTTATATAGTGATAATATTTTATCTGTTTTTTGTGATTCTTCCATACTTATCATTAGTTGAATATTATGCTTTTGTGCTTCTTTTGCTAATTCTTCTAAATTAGTAAATGCTACTTCATCAGAAATCATGATTCCTATATGAGAAAGATCAAATGATACGGTAGCCTTCAATTGATTATTCCCGAGATCTTTTATTAATTCTTTGAATTCATTTTTGGCAAGCATACATTCTTCTTCGGATGTTGTATTTTCGCCAATAAATTCTAATGAAACCTGATACCCTTTATTATATAGATTTATAACACGCTCTATCCCTTCCGTTCGTGTTTCACCAGCCACAAATCGTTTAGCACCTTTAATAAAAATCGGGAAAAGTTCTTTTGAATCTTGTAAAAAGGCTTTTAGTTCTTGATCTCTAGCAATTGATTTGAGGGCTTTGGAAAAGCGACTTTCTTCATTAAGCATATAAAATCACATCCTTATTTTTATATCTATTTCGGATTACCTTTTTCTGATGATGATTTTTCACCTACGAAAATCAATCTCTTAAATTTGAGCAGACTTCCAAATGGAAATATGAGGGAATTTATTAAAGCAGATCATTTATCATTCTGAATAAAAATATCTCTGTATTGGCCGGGTGTTAATCCAATAAATTCCATAAAGAATTTACTAAAATGACTTTGATCTACAAAACCTGTCTCTATTGCAGCATCAAGTGGTTTTACACCCTGTTCCAATCGTTTCTTTGCTTCATTAATACGTACCGTTTGTAAGTAACGATACGGGGTAATCCCCCGAATTTGGGTAAATGTACGTAACAAAGAATATTTGTTTAAATTAGCTATCTTTGCTAAATTATCTAAAGTAATATGTTCTGCATAATGTACTTCTAGGTAGTGACAAACATTTTCAATTTCTTGTTTAATAACTCTTGGTTCTGTGTCTTCGAAAGCTATTGTATATTCTTCAATAAGCTGTTTAATAAGTAAATAAAAAGTTTCTTCTTTCTCAAAATGTGATATTTCCTCCATAATCATCTGGTGAAGATTATGTAACAATCGAACATGTTCACTACGATAGGCAACAGGAGAAGCAAAGGAAGGAAGATAATCTTGCCCTGTAATCTCTTTTGTAACTTTTCGCATGATTTCAGGCTTGATATTCAAGCAACGATAGTCTAATGTTTCGTTGTCAATTGATTCACAGGCATGATTGTCCAGAGGGTTAAAAAATATAATATCACCGTTACCAATTACATATTCTTTGTTCTTACAAGATAATCGTCTTTGTCCCCTCTCTATAAACCCAATAACATAATATTCATGGAAGTGATTCGGAAACTTTTGCATGATTCCTTCAAAACGATAAGCTTCTATTTGTAAATCCTGATCAAAACGTACCGTTCTTTCTTCTTGTCCCATGCGAACAACCTCCTATTGATTTCTGATAGTCAGTGTAACACAGTTGGTTAAGGCTCTCTTGTAAGATATTGACTAATAAAAAATAAAAATGGCATGGAAGTATAAAAACTGCCACACCATTTGTTTTATTAATATTAAATCTACAACTGTTACAGAATTGAGAATTGGTCCGGCTGTGAAAACAATTAAATTTCTGAATGAAGTTGAACCGAACACCGATCATATGTCTTTTTTAATTGGGACAAATAAATCGACCTTGCATTTCCCTTCAGGATCATCCGCGGGATTGTTCTTATTAAATTCAAGGTTGTATCTATCATAATCTACATCATAATCACTATTTGGTAACCATTGTTCAAACATATATAGATACGCCAAATTTAATTTCTCAGGTGTATCATAAAAACGACATAATGCATACAGCCCACCATCTAACTTTTTAAATTGCATATCATTATGTTTCTTTTTATCAAAATCCTCCGGAATTGTAACACAAGCATCGTGACGACACTTGTGACCTTCCACAGATTCCGGGTTGTCTAAAGATATTCCTATAAAACTTTGATCCGGTGGAAAAAGTCCATTATTTACTGCCCAATGGACCAATTTACTCCAATGTTCTTGGGGTCCAAAGTAACTTCCAACACGTCTAATGAATGCTACTTCGCATTCAGGTAACTCTTTTATTGAAATATTTATTTTTCCTCAACTCCCGAATAAAAATAAACAATCATAATTTGCTACTTATGTTAATTCGCTATTTATGTTAATGATCCCTTCTAAACCGCACCTTTTCACAACGGGTCTTATTCAATTAAATGGCCCATAACATGAAAAAGGTTTTACCCTTTTTCAAGAACAGCGCTCGATTGTTGAAGATTACTACTTCACTCTTTTAGCGAACTACAAAGTAAATATAAAAATAATTCAATTAAATTTTAGATATAAATTAAGTTATCATGTTATAATTTAACAATATTGTAAATTTGGAGTGACTATATTGATAAAAAATTTACCATTACTAATTGCGATGTTTCTTGTGGGATTAAGCTTAAGAAGTATCGTTTCAAATGCAAATTTTTCTCCTATCTTCTATTGGGCGGTTGTTGTAACTTCAACAGTGCTGTTGATTTGGAGTATGATAGCCTTGATATTAAATATAGGTGTACAAAAACACGAGAAGATACTTTCCAAAACGGATCAGTAATAACTGATCCATTTTTTGTTACTACGCAAATTGTATCGTTTTCATATCTTTTTACAAAAAAGTAATTAACAGTTCCTCTTTATGGGTAAAATATCTCTAGACACAAGGATCAATACTCACAATATTATTCCGATAAGACTAGCTATCCTTGTGTCACTTTCTACATAAAATCGAATATATTATTAGTTACCTCTTAAATAATATTTTGGACTTCAAACTACTTCCTTCTGTACTGTTATCCTTTGATAGCAGTTTTTTTATTAATTCACTCTTTAAGCGAACTACGCAACATTGTTAATTTTAATTATTAGTTAATACCGCATATAGTTACCAAAATTAAGCAAGAATAAAGATATCTTTATTAAGGAGATTCACATTAATGAAAATATCTAAAACGTTTATTGCTTTAATGACGCTTTTACCTTGGTTCTCTATACCATTACTAGGGCTAAAAACATTCAAAAGATTCTTCCCATCATCAATGATTATGTGTATATATCTAATTGCTGAAGGGAGACTTGCTGAAAAGAGAAAATGGTGGTGGTTCCCTTTTCACATAAAACATAATGTAATTGGGGAGCTTCCACTAATAATAGGTCCATTTTTTATCGGTTCTCTTTGGATATTAAAATACACCTATGGAAAATTTAAGTACTATCTCTTTGCAAATCTTGCAGTAGACTCCCTTTTTACATTTTTTATAATAAATTGGTTTAAAAAAATAGGTTATGTCACTTTAGTGCGGCTTTCTAAAACTCAATTATCACTAATATTTTTAATCAAGACCTTTGTTTTATATGTTTCTCAACTTTTGTATGAAAAAATGGCTATATCAGATGATAGTCAATAATTAATATTTACTCTAAAGCGATTGGATTTTCCCTTCGCTTCTTTTCATCGAGATAGACGAGATTATTGAAATATCTGCAAATAAATTTCTTGAACTTCTTCAAATTTTCACTCCTTCGCTATTTCTATCAACTCTGTAATTTTCTATACATGAAATAAGCGCTTCTCCTTGTTCCAGAATCTGGCCCGATTGCTTAACAAGAAAAAGCCTATCCAAATCG
The DNA here is from genome assembly GCF_058315175.1 of Metabacillus sp. RB-C-LZQ-3-1. NCBI lineage: Bacteria > Bacillati > Bacillota > Bacilli > Caryophanales > Bacillaceae > Metabacillus > Metabacillus sp. RB-C-LZQ-3-1. Next base: position 4,382 of record NZ_JBZFLI010000015.1, read on the forward strand.
TAGTTAAACTTTATTAGGCATTTCAATTACAAATTATGATTAAAAGAAAGAACTCAGATAGTCTGTTGCCACCTGAGTTCTTTTGATTGATATTGATCTCCTTACTATATATAAGTTCTACCACTGTATTGTATAACTTGTGTCATTGCTAGGTGTAGTCCAAACGTTGTTGCTATTAGGTTCCCATGCTTTTGTGTTTCCATTAGAATCTTCAATTACAGCTTTAAACTCATAATAGCGACTAGCTGCAATATATCCAGTACCTCTCCAATCCCTATTTACATCATCCCAGGTAAGTTTAATCTTTTTGCCATCCTGACTGGCCCACATACCCATTTCCCATCGGTTACCTGTTATATAAACAGAATCACCATAATATGTCGGAGCATTTTTCACAACAAATTCTACCTTTATTGGTGTTAGAACTAAAATATCTCTAAAACGATCCGTTTCAGCTGTTTTCGTCCCATCAGCATTCACAATGTTTGCCATTCTTAATAATGTGAAGCCGCTAAATCCTTCGTTAAATAGATGCTGCGCAGTATTTCGATATCGAGTTTCGCTATAATTTGCATCTGAACTAGAGATGGCTAGTGCATTCTCACCATTTAATACGATACCCCTTGAAGTTGCTATATTTGCAATTTGTGTTACAAGAGATTTAGGTGCGGAATAATAAGGGCTTGTATAAGCTTGACTATCATCCATTTCTAGACATGTAAAGGTAAGGTGTAAATTACTTATCTTGAATTGATCTATTATTGTTGTGTATTGATAGTATCCTGCTGAATATTCAGCTGCGTGCGGCATAGATGGATCATTCATTTTCCAATGAATTCCTGCAATCTTTGCACCAATTGGAACCCCGAAGGTTGAATCAAAGTTTTCATGCGCTTTACTACTTATACGCTCTAAATGCTTAATTAATACATTCTGATACCAGGTCATAAAGTCCTTACCATATTGACTATAATATGCAGCACCTGAAGTGAAAAAATGGTCTCCATCAGAAGGAGGGTTGACTTCACTCCAAGATGTTAGATTTGTGTTCCATGCAGAATTTAAATTAGAAAGGGTGCTATATTTTGCTTGCATATTGCTTCTGAAGTCATGTTTTGCGGTGTCTGTGTAAGATTGGAGCTTTCCTCTTGAAGGGTATGACCAGCTATCATTTGAAACATAGGAAGGAAATCTAAGTTCACCCGCTGGTCCACCACTAAGATATATTTTAATAATGATGTCTTTAAAGTCTGAGAAATTTTGTGCAAAAGATTGATAGAGTTCATCATATTGTGTAGAAATTACCTGGGCTGCCCATGGAGAAACCGTTTCTTTACTCACATAACCTGTTTCGGACTTATGTGTAAGAGTATCAATGGAATCTAAATCCCATACCCAATTTGGTACAGGGATATTACAATCATCTCCTACATTTCCACCACACTGATGTGTAGATAAAATGGGTACCCATTTAAGTCCAGACTCTCTTACTGTTTGTGCATATTGACGATAATACGACCAATCAAACTGATTATCCCCATTTTTCTCGACATCTCCCCACCAAACATCGGTCGTTAAGGCATAAACACCATTACTTTTTAGCGTAGCTAGTTGCTTTGCAAAGTCATTCCAGTTCGTAATCTTTGTTAATGGTGCCATAACAGATGCTTTATAATCTGTCTTGATTTCAGCATTTACTGCCGTCTGAAAAAGAGGTAATACCATAAGTACAGCGATCATAATACTAATTCCTAAACGCATAAACAAATGTTTCATAAAAATCCCCCTTCCATATAAATCAGTTACGTAAACCTAAGCAAACGCTTGCACAAGTTTATGTAACTCTCATATCTAGAATAGCAAGATTCACTTTATACATCAAGAGAAAACGCTTCCATTTCTAATTTACTTTTTTACCAGGACCTAAGGGATGGAATTTTCGCAGTAGTCCGGATAATGCTCCTTATCGCGAGTTCAAGACATAAAAAACGCCTCAGTCCTTTAATAACAAGGTTTTGAGACGTAGAAATTTAGCAGATTCTTTTGGAGATTTAATTAAGGTCACTGACAAAGGTTCGTGTAATTGTAGAAAATGAAATCAAGTATATATCCCTTAACTTAATAAATTTTTGGGTACTTGAATTATTTATCTTGCTCTAACCGTACGATAACGTGGATGCTCCGCAAGAATGGAATCCCTCATCTCCTTTACTTCTGAAAGTTCTGATGTAAAAAAGTGATCTTTTGAATCGTATATCTCAACTAGTTCTCCATTTTCGAGGATACCCAATGAATCACTAATCGTATACACCGCTTTAATATCATGTGTGATAAAGAAATAAGATAACCCTAAGTCTTTTTTTAATTCACTTAATAAATCCAAAATAAGAGTTTGATTCACCATGTCAAGACTACTCACAGATTCATCTAAGACAATCAATTTTGGCTTCAGCGAGATTGCTCTGGCAATATTAATCCTCTGTAATTGGCCACCACTAAACTGGTATGGATATTTTTTTAAATCCGTTTCACTTAGCCCTACCCTTTCTAATAGTTCAACAACTGTTCGTTTTTGTTCACCAACTGTTAGCTTTTCAAAGTTTTCCAACGGCTCTGCAATAATACGTTCTGCTGTCATTCGGGGATTAACGGATGAGTATGAATCTTGAAAAACAACTTGAAGGTCACGGCGGATTTTTTGAAGCGTATGTTTATCTACCTTATAAATATCATGCCCTTGAAAAAGAACTTGTCCACATTGCGGTCGTTCCAATCCTAGAATCACTTTTCCTAATGTACTTTTACCTGCCCCGCTCGAACCAAGGATTCCTAAGCAGGTTCCTTCTTCAATAGAAAAAGAAATGTCAGAGAGTACTTTTTTCGGACGGTCTTTCCAGTTAAAAAACGTCCGGGATCCGTAACTATGAGTTACCTTATTCACTTGTAATAAACTCATTTTTTCACCCCTAATTAAATGTCTATCATAAGGTCAAGCTAAAGGGATAATTGGTTGATTTACGTGTAATAGCGGTCGTGCAAGTAATAGTTTTTTTGTATATTCATGTTGAGGCTCATCGAATAATTGAAACACATCCGCTTTTTCTACGATTCTCCCATTCTGCATAACAGCAACTTCATCTGCCATTTCAGAAATAACCCCAAGGTCATGAGAAATTAATAAAATAGCTGAACCATATTCAGATCGAATTTTATCTAGGTGACAAAGCACCTTTTTCTGGTTTTTTACATCTAGTGCAGTAGTGGGTTCATCAGCAATAATCACCGCCGGATGTGTACTGGCTGCAATTGCAATCATGACCCGTTGAAGCATACCTCCACTCAATTGAAAAGGATAGTAGTTTAACAGTTGACCAGGATTAGGTAGATTCACCTGATGCATCGCATTAATGGCAAGCTCGGTCGCTTGTTTTTTACTGCAAGATCTATGTGTGCGGATGCTTTCTACAAATTGATGGCCAATCGTAAAAACAGGTGTAAAAGCATTCATTGGATTTTGCATAATAAAGGCTATATCCTTACCACGTATCTTTCGCATTTCCTTATCACTTAAACCGTTCAATTCACGTCCTTTTAATGTTATACTTCCTTCAATCTTTGACGTTTTCCTATCAAGGAGCTGAAGAATAGACATACTGGTAACGGTTTTTCCACATCCACTTTCCCCAACAAGCCCAAGAACACTGCCACGCTTTAGTTCCAAATTTAGATCTTGGACAAGAGGGGTTACACCGTTTTTTGTTTTAACATGAACATGTAAATCCTTGACCTCTAACACATTTGATTCTTCTATTTTCAACCTACTCATCCCTTTTTAAAATCTGCGTTTAACACCGTAACGTTCTGATAATGCTTCACCCAATAAATTGAATGTGACAATAACAACCATAATGATTAAGCCTGGATAAAGCATTAATTCCGGATTCGTCCGTATATATGATTTTCCTTCGTGAATCATCGCTCCCCATTCAGGTGTGGGAGCCTGAACTCCTAGCCCCAGAAAAGACATCGCGGATATATCCATAATCGCCCACCCCATTTCTAATGTACCCATTACAATAAGGGGCGGGAGCACATTAGGGACAATATGATTTTTAATAATCTTCCATTTTGATGAACCACTTACCCTTGCAGCCACAATAAAGTTTTGTTCTTTCAAACTTAGCACCATGCCTCGGAACATTCTCGCGTAATAAACCCATTGCACAAGCATTAATGCTAAAATTACTTGTGTTAAGCCGGGTCCAAAGATGCCGACAAGCCCAAGAATTAGAATAAGACTCGGAAATGCCATAACCCCGTCGCAAAATCTCATTAGGACATGATCAACCCAACCGCCTTTATACCCTGAAAAGGTTCCAACGATTAAACCAATGAGTATGGATGAAACAAAAATAAGAATTGCAAAACCTAATGAAATACGTGCCCCATATAAAATCCTTGAAAGATTACATCTTCCTAATTGATCGGTCCCTAATGGAAAATCCATAGAAGGAGGCTGTAGTTTGTAAGCCATGTTGACAGCTATCGGATCATTTGGTGCGATCAAGGGAGCAAATATAGCAAGGATAAAAAGAATGCCTATCATAATCGAACAAATTGGAATAACTTTTTGAAGATTGAACATTTTTTGTATACTTCTTATCACTGCTTGTATCCTTCTTTCCTAGAAATACGCGGGTCTATGTACATTTGGATCATATCTACAAGTAAGTTGCTAATGATAAATAAGCTAGCAGCAATCAGCACATAGCATTGAATAACAGGTATATCACGATTAAAAATCGCTTCGATAAAATAACGACCAAACCCGGGCCAAGAAAAAACAGCTTCAACGATAATGGTACCAGTTAGCAGCTTACCAAGATTCATCCCAAGTCCAGTGATCATTGGCGATATCGCAATCCTGAACACATGTTTCCCCATAATCGTTTTTTCCTTAATTCCCCTTGTTCTAGCAAAAAGCACATAGGGCTCTTCTATATTTTCAAGAACACTAGCGCGTAACAACCTCGTATAGATCGCAATTAAGGGGAATGCTAGAGTTATAGAAGGTAGAACAAGGTGCTGCCATGTCCCAGTTCCTTCAACTGGGAAAAGATCAAGTTTTACAGAAAAGAAAAAAATCAATAAATATCCGAACCAAAAGGATGGAATTGATGCCCCTATAAAGGAAAGCAATCGACTAAAATGATCAAAAACACTATTTTTCTTTACTCCTGCCAGGAAGCCAAGAGGGACACTGATAAGTACTGCTATTAAGATACTTCCCAATGCTAGCTGGATCGTAGCTGGCATTCGATTGGTAACCTCATCCCAAACAGGCTTATTCGAAACATAAGATATGCCAAAATCAAGTTGGCATATCTTCATAATTGAGTTCACATATTGTATAAAAAACGGTTGATCTAACCCAAATTCTTGTCTTTTCTGAGCCAAGATCTCATCTGTCGGTTGAATATGGGCGGCTGTTAAATAAGCCTCTGCCGGGTCCACCGGTGAAAGGTGTATCATTCCAGTTGTAAGCAATGTTGCAAAAAGAAATACCGGAATAATTGATATCATTCGTTTTAATATATAGGTGACCATGGAAACCTCCTGCTACTTACTACTCGATGCTAATTCCTGTAAATGGATGTTCGTCACGATTAGCAGGAAAAGTAAAATTCGTCACATCTTTTTGATAAATTGCGGTTTTCTTAATATAAGATATCGGAATAACCGCTGCTTGATCTTGTATTGATGTTAAAATAGCCGAGTAAAGCTGTTGTCGTTTTTCCTCATCTGTCGTTTTAGTAACCTCTGCAATTTGTTTTAATAATTCATCCTTATTCGGATAAGCAGATATAGCTTCATTAAATCCAAAACCTTCTGATGCCACAATGTTTAAGAAGGTATGTGGGTCATAAGGGGCTCCATAGTTACTAAAGAAATTAATGTCAAATTTATTGTCTTTGAATCGTTGAACTTGCTCCGTTAGTTCTACTCCTACAATATTTAACTTTACACCAATTCCTGCCCACTCAGATTGAAGGACTTCTGCCATTGTTTTTTGGATCGCTTCTGCTGAGTCATACATTAGTTCCACTTCAAGTAACTGCCCATTTTTTTCACGAATTGTTTTTCCTTTAGGTAGGACCCAGCCAGCTTCTTCTAATAATGATTTTGCTTTTTCTACATCATAATCAATAACCTTAGCATCAATGTCTTTTGTGTAAGGAAAATTTGCCGGTAAAATATAGTCTGCTTTTTCTTCATAACCCGATGTAATTCCCTCAACTAGTGCTTCCTTATTAAAAGCATAATGTAATGCCTGGCGTACTCTTTCATCGGAAAGCTGTTCTTTCTTCGAATTAATGACAAGCTGTCTCGTTGCAACCGGCTCCGAAATGCTAGTTTCATAGTTTCCGGTAGATTCTAACTGTTTAAATGCATCTAAACTGATGTTACCTTCTCCATAAATAAGGTCTATCTCTCCTTTTTCAAAAGCAAGTACCCTCGTTTCTGCATCTGGAATAATTTTCACCTTGATTTTTTCTTCTTTTGGTAGCTCCCCCCAATAATTTTCATTACGTTTGAAAATAGCAAATTCGTCCACTTTATACTCGTCCAGCACCCATGGACCCGTACCAACTGGTTCAACGACACCCTTTGACGTATCACCATTTTCCGGAAACCCTGACTCTCCTAAGAAACGAACTGGTCGTACAACAGCCAATTCCTGAATTGTAGGATAGTATGGTTCAGTTAATGTTAGTTTAAACGTATACTCGTCGATCACTTCCGTATGATCTATTTTTGATAGGAATCCTAACCAGCTATGTATATCAATATGGTTTAAAATGGTATCAAAATTCTTCTTTACAATTTCTGCATTAAAGCTTGTTCCATCAGAAAACTTCACGTTTTCGCGCAGATGAAATGTGTATTCCTTACCATCTTTAGAAATGTCCCACGACTCAGCTAGATGCGGTTTTAGCTCTCCACCTTCTTGGTAGCTCACTAATGGTTCATATACCATCGATTGTGCAAATAACTGTGATGGATTATAAACATGCGGATTCATCTCACCTATATCCCTAGCCCAAGCGAACGTAAGCATGTTGTCATTTGTTCCCTTTGACGATGAGACATCATCACTTGTATTTGCACAACCAAGCAAAACTGATGATACTATCAAAATTAACGCTAATGTTTTCAAAACATTGCGACTATTTATTTTATTAAACAAAATAATTCCTCCCAATTAATATTGATAATCATTTTCAATAGTAATGAGATTGTCTATCCTTGTCAATAGAAATTTAGTCAATTATAAGTATTACTTCTGATTTTTTCCCCTTTTGCTTTCTATATTTTTGTTCTAAATTTGAGGATAATCACATCATTTACTAAACCAAGAATAAACCAAGTCCAACTCTAATAAATTTGCCCCATTCAAAAATAAATTCTCCCCTTTGCACAAATACCGAAAATTCAACCCAAAAAATCGGTAACAATAGGGATAACTATTGAATAAAAAAGTAAATAAGGATTTAATTAACTTGTCGCACGTGGATAAAAATGGAAAAAATAATGGATAATATGAAGGATATTGAAAGAATCTGTCGGATAATAGAGGATAAGTGAGGATACCAGCACTTAAGTTACTGATAGAAGTTATCCTCCTACTAGACATGTCCTAATCTATGAATATGGGATTATGAATATAGTTTTTATTACGATATAATTAAGTTATACCTCTTACTTAACTCTTGCGCACTCATCGTAGCAGACTGTCCACGAATCACAAAAACACATATTAAATTTAGCCTGCAAAAAATATGTATCCATTCCTATGTTCTAGGATTTTAAGTTAATTTTCCAGTTGCATAGGTAAGGACAGCTTTATTTTAAGTGAATTTAATTTTGTCTAATTTACAAAATGAAATAAAGCTATTTTGCAAGAATATAATAGATAGGAGTTTTTTATTTTCATATGAAAAATGCATCAATTGTTTTTTACATTTCATTAGCCATTATGGCAGTTCTTGTTTTGATAGGTGTAACAATGCCTTCAACATTAGAAACTGCTACAGGAAATCTGCAAGCATTTTTAACAGATTCATTTGGTTGGTATTATTTAATTATCGTAACCATTTTCGTTGGGGTATGTTTGTATTTACTAGTCAGTCCAGTAGGCCGCATAAAGCTTGGAAAGCAAGATGAAAAACCTGAGTTTTCACGTCCAACCTGGCTTGCTATGCTATTTAGTGCAGGAATTGGAATTGGGTTAATTTTCTATGGTACTGCTGAACCATTAAGTCATTATGCACTTAGCTCGCCAACAGGAGAAGTAGGAACTGATCAAGGGATTAAAGATGCGATGAGATTTACGTTTTTCCATTGGGGTATTCATGCTTGGGCTATTTATGGCATTGTCGCATTAGCAATCGCTTATGCAACCTTCAGAAAAGGAGAAACTGGCTTAATCAGTAAAACTTTACGCCCGTTAATTGGAAAGTATGCTGATGGCGTAATTGGTAAAATCATCGATACGATAGCCGTTATCTCTACTGTTATTGGGGTTGCGACAACACTTGGATTTGGTGCAGTACAAATAAATGGTGGACTTTCCTATTTATATGATGTACCTACGAGTATTTCTACACAGTTCTTTATTATTCTTGGTCTTACCATTTTATTCATGATGTCGGCATTAACAGGACTAAGTAAAGGAATCAAAATTCTTAGTAACTTAAATATGGGCTTAACATTTATCCTTTTCTTATTCGTGTTTATTTTCGGCTCAACATTATTTACCCTTAATATGTTTACAGACACAATTGGTACTTATATTCAAAACTTTATCAATATGAGTTTCCGTATTGCCCCTGTAAATCCTGAAGACCGTAGTTGGATTAACGGATGGACCATTTTCTATTGGGCTTGGTGGATCGCTTGGTCACCATTCGTTGGAATCTTTATTGCTCGAGTATCAAAAGGACGATCAATCCGGGAATTTGTTGTTTGTGTATTACTTATCCCATCATTGATTAGCTTTATTTGGTTCTCAACCTTTGGTAGTGCAGCAATTTTAACGGAAAGAGCAGGAACAACTATTTCCTCATTGGCGACTGAGGTTTCATTATTCGCTTTATTAGCTAATTATCCTTTGCCAGCAGTTGTATCCATTCTTGCCATCGTAATAATTGTAACGTTCTTTGTCACATCTGCTGATTCAGGTACCTTTGTTTTAGGGATGATGACAACAAATGGTTCACAAAATCCTAGCACCGGCATAAAAGTAATTTGGGGTGTACTTCTAGCGATTACCGCATTAGTACTTCTTTATTCTGGTGGATTGCAGGCATTACAAAATACAATGATTATCGCGGCTTTACCGTTCTCAGTTGTCATTGCGTTGATGGCAGGAAGCTTGCTTAAGTCCTTAAATAAGGAAGCGAAGGAACTTGGAATTGGTCAATTAAAAATAAAACCGCTCAAGGAAAAGAAAGCTTCCGTCAAAATAAATAGTTAAAGGAAAAAGGCATCATAACCAGTTGGGGTTTGATGCCTTTTGATTTAAATATAAATGTTATATTAAACTTGACGTGGGCATTTTAATTTGGTTCAACGTGAACATGAACATCATAAACCCCGTGATCAGTTTTCATTACTTTTTCCACTTGAGTTGCTATATCATGGGCTTCAGTTATATCAAGTTTAGAATTAACTAGTATGACAACATCTAATACTTCATTGTTACCATAGCTTCTTCCTTTAATTTGCTTAATCCCTTTCACACCATTAACCTTTCTAATTTGTTGATGATAAATCTGCAATTTTTTCTCATCAAATCCATCTGATAATTCATGTGATGCTTGCATAAAAATATCAAATGCTGTTTTACAAATTAAAATTCCCACAACAATTGCCGTAACTGTATCAATCCATGGCATGTTAAATTGAGACCCAAAAATTCCTATGGCAGTACCCATACTTACCCATGCATCAGAAATATTATCCTTTGCAGCTGCCATAACAGCCTTACTATTAATTTTCATCGCTAATTTTTTGTTATACAGATATACAAAATACATAACAATTGCTGAAAAAATACCAGTATATGCTGCCAGTACATCAGGTGATGCATCTCTTCCTTGCAACAACCCTAGGAATGCATCAATTAAAACCTGAAGTCCAACAGCTGCCATAATAAAAGAAGCAACCATTGAAGCGATTGTTTCACTTTTCCAGTGACCGTATGTATGGTTTTCATCGGCTGGTCTTTGCGAAAGCTTAAGCCCGATCAGTACAGCAATAGAAGCAATAATATCTGTTGTGTTATTTAAACCATCTGCTCTTAATGCAGCTGAATCACTTATATACCCAATTGCCAATTTTAAAATAGAAAGACAAATATATGCAACGATACTTATAATTGCTCCACGTTCTCCTAATTTAAGATCACTATATTTTTGTTCTTCCACATCACATGTCCTCCTGCTATCATTTGCATTGAATATCATAGCAAAGTGAAAATGGGTGGGTCTAGAGCAATCTTTTTGTATGCATTTTACTAAATAAGCAGTGTACAACTAAGTTGAATTTGGGCAATTTATCGGCGTATACCAAACTCATTTATACCCTTAATATTGTTTACCTCATAATCGCATAGGGAAAACAGCTCGTTATCTTTATCTATTGATGATATGTGGAATCCCTGTCTAAGTTTTGGTAAATTAAAAGGGAATATAATACGGTAACTAGATTTATTTTTAATACGAACCGATAATTTTTCCAACCTCGATGGATAAAAGTCCTCTACAAGGGAAATTAGCTATTGGGGACAATCTCCATCTTAAAAAGGGGTTATTCACATGTTTGAATTACTACTTACAATGGTCGAACGTCTTGGCATTATTGTCATGATTGCCTTCATCTTAACGCGATTCAAATTCTTCCGTGAAATGATTTATCACGATCAGCTCAATCACAAACAGCATGTGACGGCGATGATCTTTTTTGGCTTTTTCGGCATTATTGGTACATATTCAGGATTGAGTCTTAGTACAGAAACCCTCCAATTTAATCGTCTGCCTTCCGATCTTGCTGCTGATGAAGCGATTGCCAATTCACGGGTGATTGGTGTCGTATTGGCTGGGCTTCTCGGCGGATATAAAGTTGGGATTGGCGCCGGTTTAATAGCGGGGCTTCATCGGTTAACTTTAGGAGGATTTACAGGGATTTCCTGTGGGCTTGCTACCATTCTTGCGGGGGTAATCGCTGGATTCTTCCATAAAAAAAACAAACATGTAAAGTTACGTTCTGCTTTTTTGATTGGAGCATTAGCTGAGACACTGCAAATGATCGTCATAATGCTCATTTCACGCCCTTTTGAGCAGGCTGTGGCATTAGTGGAAATGATCGGCATTCCCATGATTTTTGCGAACGGAGTCGGATCTGCGATTTTTCTATTGATTATTAAAAGTGTATTTACTGAAGAAGAAAAGGCCGGTGCTATGCAGGCCCAGAAAACTCTGCGAATTGCCGACCAGACGCTTGCCTATCTGCGCAACGGTCTTACTACTGATTCTGCTGGTGCGGTTTGTCACATTATCCATAATGAAATCAAATCCAGTGCCGTTGCGATTACGAATACGTCAGAAATTCTTGCCCATGTTGGTCTTGGATATGATCATCACCGTGCGGAAAGCCCCATACAGACGAAGATTACGATGGATGCCATCAAACAGGGCAAGATCGTTGTGGCGAATCAACGCTCGATTCATTGTCGCGTTGAAGGATGCCCCCTCGGTGCAGCAGTGATAGCTCCTTTAAAGCTGCGCGGAAAACCGATTGGCGCATTAAAATTTTATTTTCGCTCCGAAAAAGAAATCACGAATGTTGTGATGGAGTTAATTACCGGGCTTAGTTCGATGATCAGCAATCAGCTTGAAATCTCTGAAGCGGATAAAGCGTATCAGCTTGCAAAGGAAACAGAGATAAGGGCGCTTCAGGCACAGATCAGTCCGCACTTTCTATTTAATACGCTTAATACAATTGTTTCACTTGTACGCATCGATCCGGCAAAAGCACGTAAGCTGCTAGTTTCTTTGTCCCATTTTTTACGGCAAAACCTGACTGTCACAACACATAATAAGATTATGCTGGAGCAGGAATTACGTCATGTAAAAGCGTACTTAGCAATTGAAGAAGCAAGGTTTGTTGATCGCTTAGAAGTTTTCTATGATATAGATGAAGGAGCACTTTTTCAAAGCATCCCCCCGCTTACGCTGCAGCCACTTGTTGAAAATGCAATGAAACATGGCTTCAAGGATAAAGAGGAAAACTGTTTACTGAACATTACAATAAGAAAGAACAAGAACGTTACTAATATAAGTGTGAAAGACAATGGAAAAGGAATGAGTAAAGAAATCGCCAATCAAATTTCCCAAACTCCGATTCAATCTGAGAAAGGAAGCGGTCTCGCCATTTATAATGTGAATCGCAGACTGACAATGATGTTTGGAGAGGAAGCGGCGCTAAAAATCGTAAGCGAACCTGGTAAAGGCACAGAAATTGCCTTTTCAATCCCGTATGAAGTGAAAGTGGAGGAAAAAGCAAATGAAATCATCTATTAAAACATTAATTGTCGATGATGAATTATATAGTCGCGATGAGCTAAAGTATTTGTTACAGAACTTTCCAGCAATCAACATTGTTGGTGAAGCAGAATCCGGCGAAGCTGCAGTCATGAAATCTCTTCAGCTTCAGCCTGATGTTGTTTTTTTAGATGTAGAGATGCCAAAAATGAATGGAATGGCAGCAGCAAAAGCACTAATGGAACTAAAAAAAGTCCCGCTTATTGTCTTCGCGACAGCGTATCCTCAATTTGCAGCAGAGGCATTCCGTTATGATGCGATTGATTATTTATTAAAACCGTATGACGAAGATCAGTTGCATGAAACAATTCAGCGGATTGAAAAAAAATTTGCAAGTAACGATGAAAGTGAAATAGGTAAACGTTCCGGAAAACTTCCTGTTGAAGCAGAAGGCGAGATCTTTTATCTCGAACCTGCGGACATCCTGTACATTTACAGGGACGAAAAAGTAACCAAGCTAATCACAAAAACAGGAGAATTTGAAACAAAAACACCTCTTAAGGAGCTGGAAAGCAAACTTAGTGCGTTTGATTTTTTCCGAATACATAAAAGCTATCTTGTGAACTTATCATATGTTTCGAAACTAACTCCATGGTTCAATGGTGCTTATCAGCTGCAAATCGAAGGCAGAGATGAAATGTTGGCAGTTAGCCGAAATTATGTAAAATCACTAAGAACGCACTTGGAAATTTAGCCCTTACTTGCATCTTAATCACGATTTTTAACATGATAGTCTCCGTTTTTGACCTTTTAATCTCAAACTCCCCCTTTTAAACTGTTATTGCATTATAATTCATGTAAACGCATTCATTTATTTATGAAGAACAGGGGGAGTAATCATGTATACGTTTTTAGGAGGTATTGCTCTTTTAATTATAGGGTACTTCACGTACGGAAAATTTATTGAAAAAATGTTTGGGGTAAAAGAAAATCGTGCCACCCCTGCATATGTGAACAACGATTCCGTTGACTATGTGCCAATGAGCACATCGAGGAATTCACTTATTCAATTGTTAAATATCGCGGGTACAGGACCTATTTTCGGCCCAATTATGGGAGCGCTTTATGGACCAGCTGCCTTCATCTGGATCGTTGTCGGCTGTATTTTTGCCGGGGCTGTCCATGACTATTTAACAGGAATGATCTCAATCCGTAACCGCGGAGCCCACTTACCTGAACTTGCAAGTAAGTTTCTTGGCAAAGTCATGAGACACGTTGTAAACGCATTCGCAATTCTGCTTCTACTATTAGTGGGAACAGTGTTTGTCTCAACACCGGCAAGTCTTTTACATGTTTTAATGGATGGCAAAATCGCATTAGGCGTGATCATTGGAGCTATTTTCCTTTATTATATTTTAGCTACTCTATTACCGGTTGATAAAATTATCGGTCGTTTATATCCATACTTTGGAGCATTGCTCGTTATCAGTGCACTTGGCGTAGGCATTGGTTTAGTTGTAACAGGAGCACCAATTCCTGAGCTTTCTTTCCAAAATTTCCATCCTGATAACGCGCCAATTTTCCCATTGATCTTTTTCACGATCACATGTGGTGCTCTTTCAGGCTTTCATGCTACACAAACACCAATCATTTCGCGTACAACGCAAAACGAAAAACAAGGTCGTAAAATTTTCTATGGTATGATGATTGCTGAAGGTATCATTGCGATGATTTGGGCAGCAGCATCTATGAGCTTATTTGACGGATATAATGGTCTAAATGAAGTACTTGCAGCAGGTGGTCCTGGTGCAGTTGTAAGTGAAGTTTCAACATTGATGCTTGGCGCAATCGGTGGTACTCTTGCCGTGCTTGGCGTTGTGGTTTTACCGATTACATCTGGTGATACTGCTTTCCGAAGTGCACGTATGATTATCGCTGAATACCTGAACATTGCACAAAAGAAATTGTCTAGCCGTTTATGGATTGCGATACCGTTATTTGTTATCTCAATTGTGTTAACTCAGATCGACTTTAATATTTTATGGAGATACTTCAGCTGGGCCAACCAAGCAACAGCGGTTATCGCATTATTTGTCGGTGCTATGTATTTATATATTGCGAAGAAAAATTACTGGGTTTCACTTATCCCTGGATCGTTCATGCTCGTCATGGTTATTACCTATATCCTTAATGCCCAAATCGGCTTCCGCCTATCAATGGATGTATCATGGTATGGCGGTGTGATTGGAACAGCTCTCCTGCTTGTTCTATTCTTCCGTGCCGCTAAAAAGGCTCGAGCGAATAATCTTCAGCTTGATGAGGATATTTCAGGTTGGGATAAAGCGGCATAATGAACTGCTGCAGCAGTCCTGAATATCACAAGGCTGAAATTGAGAAAGAGAAATAAGGTTAACAGTAAGGGAAGAGATTCGCTTCCCCTTTCTATTAAAATCATCTTTAGTTTGATAACAGCAGGAGGCACTATCGATGCTTTCTGCAATGAGCAAAGGATAGGGACAGTTCTGGTACCACTTATATGTGGTGCGGGGCTGTCCTTTATTTTATTTTTCATCGAAAAGTACATACATTTCATTCATAGCTCTAAAGCCTATAAGTTTTCTCCATTTTACCTCTTTAACCTCTAGTGGTGTATTTACTGAGTTTAGTAATATGGTTCGTAGGGCAATTTGAGCTTCTAACCTAGCTAAAGCAGAACCCAAGCAGAAATGGATACCCGATCCAAAAGCAAGGTGGTGATTTGGATTTCTAGTAATATCAAAGTTATTTCCATTAGAGAATTGGTTTGAATCTCTATTAGCTGCTCCAATAAGAACATACACATGATCACCTTTTTTAATCTGAATGTTTTTAAGTTCAACATCCTCTGATGCTAATCTAGCAATTACTTGAGTAGGACTTTCATATCGTAAGCATTCTTCTATTGCTGAATCAATTAGTAAAGGATTTTCAATCAATTTATCGTATTCTTTCGGGTTAGTTAAAAAACAATAAAGTGAATTACTTATTAAATTGACGGTTGTTTCATGTCCAGCAATCACAAGTAGTACAGAAATGGCTAAAAGCTCTTCTTCCGTTACTTTTCTATCTTTTTCTTGATGTAATAATTCACTAATGAGGTCATCCTGAGGAGATTGCCTTCTTTTTTTAATCAGATCTTTAAAAAAGGATAACATCTCCAATGTTGTTTTGGTTCCCTCAGCAATTGAATGTCTTGAACGGGTAAGATCGATCGACTGGATTAAACTTAGGGCCCATTTGCGAAAAATAGTCTTATTCTCTTCTGGAATCCCTATTATTTTCGCAATAACAAGACTAGCGAAAGGAAACGCAAAATCAGAAATTATTTCCACATTTTTTTGACTCTTTACATTATTAAATAAATCTAGAGCAAGATTTTCAATAAATGGGCGATATTTTTCAATGGCTGAAGGTGTGAATTGGCGGCTAACTAGCATACGTAACCTAGCATGATCGGGTGGATTTTTAAAAAGTAGCATATCGCTTTGGATTTTTTTTAAAGCTTCGTACTTTTTTGTTGTCTCTGGAAGTGGAATGCGAGTTTGGAAACGATTATCTTTAAGAATAATTAATGCTTCCTGATATCCAGTTACGTACCAGCCAGGATATTTTAGCAAACTCCCTTTATAAACCGGGTGAGTCGATCGAATTTCCTCATAAAAAGGATAGGGGTTTTTTATTATTTCATATATAGAATGCTCAGCATTTAGACTCTTCATGCTCTACCTCCTAATCTTAATTTGTTGTATACCAAAGAAGAGATACGTTCCTCCGAATCTCTTTTTTATCGATATTTTCTTGTAACTATAATCGCTTTATTTTCTCTACACTCATATTGCCGCCGGTTTATTTTCAATTTCAGCAATTGATTTATTTTATCCCCCCATTAAATTGATAAGGTTTGGTACATTGATATGTTCTTTTACCATTTTTTTAATGGCTTCTTTATTCCTGTTCTCAAGCTTCGGTGTAACTCCTAAAATTGGTACTCCGCATTGCTTTTCAATCACGTCAGGATTGGTCTTTTCTGCTAAATCAAAGCCTTTATTTTTTCCATTTATAATAATTCCTGCTATTTCAATTCCTAAACTTCGGGCATATTTCACTGTTAGAAATGTTTGATTGATTGTACCTAAGTTTGGCCTTGCGATAATAATTGTAGGGAGGTTCAAAGCTATGATTAAATCACTTACTAAAAAATCCGGGCCAAGCGGAACAGAAATTCCTCCTGCACCTTCAACAAGAAAATATTGATGTCTCTCTTTAATTCCATCCCAGTGATTCAATACGTCTTTAAGATAAATAGATTTTCTCTCTAGCTTTCCTGCAACATAAGGAGCAAGAGGTTCTTTAAATTCAAATGGTGTAATGTCTTCGTAGGTTAGGGAAGTTTGTGAAGCTTCCAAAAGCAAACTCGTATCGCTTTCTGGGTGTTCACGTGAAATTCCGCTTAACAGCGGTTTATATACACCAATATCCATTTGTTTTTCTTTAAGTACAGCTGCAATTCCACTTGTTATAAATGTTTTTCCTACACCTGTGTCTGTTCCTGTTACAAAGAATCCCTTCATTTAATTAATTCCAACTCCCTTCCAATTTCTGCGAATGCAGCAAGCATGTACTCAACCTGTAAATCATTATGATCAGCAGTAACAGTCAGTCTGATACGGCTCTCTTCTTTTGGAACAGTTGGTGGCCTGATCGCAGGTGCATAGATACCATTTTCTTGAAGCTTGTTTGAAAATCTAACCGACATTTCTGGATCACCAATAATCACTGGGATGATTGGGGTATTTTGTCCATAGACTATGAAACCCATTTCTTCTAGAGAGTTTTTTATTATTTTTATCTTTCTGAGTAAGCTTTCCCTTTTTTTCTGACTCTTCTCAATAATATCTATTGCGGCACAGGCGGCGGCACAGCTTACCGGAGGGATAGAGGTTTGAAAAATAAACGTTCTAGCATGATTTAACAAGAATTCTATCAACACTTTAGAACCTGTTACAAATCCTCCTTCAACTCCCACTGCCTTACTTAAAGTCCCAATGACTACATCTGGAGAAACACCAAAAAATTCGCTTGTTCCACTTCCTCTTTCTCCTAAAACCCCTGTAGCATGTGCATCATCTACAATGACATAGGCATCATATCGTTTAGCTAGTTTCATAATTTGGTCTAATGGAGCAATCGTTCCATCCATACTAAAAACACCATCTGTGACAATAAATCTACGAGTATGTATTTGTGTCTCTTTTAATTTTTCCTCAAGATCTTTCATGTCAGTATGCTGATATATGACAGTTTCAGCTTTCGATAATCTGCAACCGTCGATGATACTCGCATGATTAAGTTGGTCACTTAACAGCACATCTCCTTTTTCCGGAAGGGATGAGAGAACACCAACATTAGCTAAATAACCGCTTGAGAACAAAAGAGCAGCCTCCATCCTTTTGAAAATGGCAATTCTTCGCTCTAGCTTTTCATGCCATTCCGTGTTTCCAGTTGTTAACCTAGACCCGCTGCTTCCTATCCCAAATTCCTTTACCGTTTTTACGGCCTCTTCTATTAAAATCGGATTGTTCGCTAAGCTTAAATAGTTGTTTGATGAAAAAACAATCTGTTGTGTCCCATTAACTAACATTTGCGGCTGGGATGCAGTGCTCATTGTCCTTAACTTTCGATACAAGCCAACCTGTTTCGTCTCTTCTATCCTTTCACTTAACCATTGATCAATCCCCACTACAAGTAACCTCTTGAATCGCTTGTTTCATAATATTAACCATCGCTTTAAGCTCTTCCTTCGTACTTACAAGTGGAGGCATAAAAACAATGACATCACCTGTTGGTCTTGTCAGCATCCCTAGTTCTCTCATTTTTAACGTAACTTGATAGCCCATTCTTGCTTTTGTTGGAAAACTTTCTTTTGTTTCCTTAGATTTCACTAGCTCAATTCCACACATAAAACCTAATTGTCTAATATCTCCTACATGAGGCATATCTTTTAATTCTTGTAATAATTCATGTAATTGTTCGGCTTTTTCACTTACCTGTGCAACAATTTGATCTTGCTCAAACAAATGTAAATTTTCAAGTGCAACCGCACAACCTAGTTGGTTCCCAGTATAGGAGTGGCCATGGAAAAAGGTTTTTAGTCTATTGTAATCATCATAAAAAGCTTGATAGATTTCCTCTGTCGCAAAAGTTACAGCTATAGGTAAATACCCGCCTGTAATTCCTTTTCCAGCAGCCATTAAATCAGGTTGAATGTCTTCATATTCACAAGCAAACATTTTCCCAGTTCGCCCAAAGCCAGTTGCTACTTCATCAACAATCATAAGTACATCATATTTTGTACATAGCTCTCGAACACCAGACAAAAAGCCTTCAGGCATGACAATCATTCCCCCAGCACCTTGTACCATGGATTCGATGGATAATGCTGCAATTGATTCGTGCTGTTCTATCAGTAGCATTTCTAACTGTTTAAGACAGTCATCCCTGCAAATTTCTGGGTTTCCACTTTCTGATCGGTACACATATGGAATGGAAGCTTTATAGCTTTCAAACATAAGTGGTCCATAGACTTGATGGAAAAGCTCAATTGAACCGACACTGACCGCCCCGATCGTATCTCCATGATAGCCATTTTGCATGGAGATGAACTTTTGTTTTTCTGGCATCCCTATATTCTTCCAATATTGAAATGCCATTTTTAATGCAATTTCCATCGCTTCCGCACCACTATCAGAGTAAAAAACCCTTGTTAAGTTTTCTGGAGTTATTTTTATTAGTTTTTCTGCAAGCTCTGTAGCTGGAATATTTGTCATGCCTAATAATGTTGAGTGGGCGATTTTATCGAGTTGTTTTTTGATCGCATGATCTAATTCCTTTTTTCTATGGCCATGTACATTAAGCCAAACAGACGAAAATCCATCAAAATACTCCTTTCCATTAATATCCTTTACTTTTATCCCTTCGCCACTTGCAATAATTAGAGGATTTTCATCATAATCCTTCATTTGTGTAAAGGGTAACCATAAATGTTTTTTACTTTTTTCAATCAATTCATGCGTCATGTTCCTTCCTCCCAGTGAACTAAAATTGGTTGTTCTTCTAAATAAGACATATATGTATTGATATCAGACGTATCGATAAAAAAGATACGGCAACCTCTCTCATTACCATAGTGTTTAAGTTGTGTAATACGTTGATAGCCTTCATTTTTACTAGCTACATATCCAATCGTGTAATCTGGGTCATCTGACCAACATAATTCAGCAACGGTTGCTTTATGACTAGCCACTTTAGTTGCAAGTACAAGTGCATCCTTTAATCTAGGGTTAATAGAATAGCCTTTTGATTTAGTCCACTCTTCAAAATTTCTCGATTGCCAATCCATTCTAGAAACACGAACACCTTTATCTATTCTCCCATCTACGCGCTCCCCCGAATGAATATCAATGAGAATAGCTCCTCTTACTGCATATTCAGGAATTTGCTTATAAGCTTTTTCAATTACGTCTTTAGGGACACCAGCTTTTTCAAGCAGATATCTAGCAAGCTCTTGTCCTTCTTCAACTGTGATCACTTCATTTGTTTGAACTCTTAGGGGTTCCACTAGCTTAATAGGCTTATTTACAATTTCACATTGAATTTGAAAAAAATCTGGTTTTCCTCTTGAATGATTTAATGCTTTTACTAGTAAGGTATTCACTGATTTCCTTAAATCATTATAGGAAGAGAGCAATTCACCACCAGAAATATGCTTTACACCTTTTTCATTTGATTCATTCTCTGAGGCTCTCATTCTTACACTATATAATCCTATCTGTTCCATGTTTGTCTTCTCCTAAGTTTTATTAAAAACTATGAATTCTTATAGTACCTAGATTTATCAATATGTTAACCTATTTGATTATTAAGTTGACATATTAACAATAAAATGAATTATCTAAAGTGTCAATTGATTTAATGGAGAAAATAGGATTTATATGGGATATTTTTTATTTAAGATTAAAATGAATATAGCAAAAAATGTTAAGATATAAGGACTTATAAGCTGCTATAGTAGATGTAAGGTAGGTGAAGGAAATGGATTATGTTGTATGTATTCAGCGAACGCTTGATTATATTGAGGATAACCTTCACGAACAAATGACGCTGGAGAAATTAGCAAAGATTGCTTGCTTTTCTCCTTTTCATTATCATCGTGTTTTCCAGGCGATGGTCGGAGAATCTGTGATGGTTTATGTAAGAAAAAGAAGGCTAACTTATGCAGCAGAACGTTTATTTTATACAGATGAAAAAGTGATGATCATTGCAATGGATGTTGGTTTTCAATACCAAGAATCATTTAATAGAGCGTTTAAGAAGGTCTATGGTGTTTCACCAAAGCAGTACCGAAATGCAAAGAGTATATCCGGACCCTTGCGAGGGAAAGCCTACCTACACCATAAAAAAATCTTTTCAGGAGGACATATGATGGAACCAAAAATAGTCACGAAGCCTGCGTTTCACATCATTGGATACGAACTAAAAACGAAGAATGAAAACAATCAGAACAATAAAGACATTCCTCAATTTTGGCAGCATTACATGCTAAATAGATTGGGCTCGAGAATCCCAAATCCTATTCACAAAAATGTGGAACTCGGTATTTGTACTGACTTTAACCCTGAAACAGTCGAGTTTGTTTATATCATTGGAATGGAAGTAAATAAGGGAGAACAAGCACCTGAAGGAATGGTGTACAAAAGTTTCCCAGAGCTTGCATATGCGGTGTTTACAACGCCAAAGTCTAATGAAGAATCGTTTACCTCTTCTATTCAGTCCACTTGGAATTATATTTTTACAGAATGGTTCCCTCAATCGGGTTATGAACATGATGGAGATGTAGAATTCGAACTTTATGATGAAAGATGCTGGGGTTCAGTGAACAAAGAAATCGACATCTATATTCCTGTAAGGAAACAAAGTGTTAGGGTGTAATAGGATCCCTTAGCATAAAGAAAGTGAAACATACGCAGCCCTGTCTCTATTTTTACTACTGAGAGATTGGGCTATTTATTAGTGAACCTGGTTGAAATAACTTAGTTAAACTAGACCTTTTGAGAATCCAATACTTTTTTCCTTATAACCCATCTCCAAATAAAACTGATGTGCACCTTTTCTCTCTTCACGATTACCGCTGTTTAATCCGATAGCAGTAGCACCTTGTTCAATCGCCCATTTTTCAGCCTCTTGTATTAAGCTTTTACCTACTCCCTTTCTTCGATAGTGAATATCTACAACAAAAGCGACAATACGAACATAGCAACCGTCATATTCATAAAACAAACTAGTACATAACCCTGCCATTCCAACTACTTTTCCATTATATTCAGCTACTAATGTATGATAATTAGAATTTGTTGAGATTGTATGAAACCTATTTGCCATATGATCTATTGTTGTTGGATAGCCAAGTTGCTCCATTAACGACACTATTTGTGATACATCACCCATTTCTGCTTTTCTGATGATCATTTGCTCCCCCACTTTCAATTCCTTTTAAAAAAGTTCCTTATAATAACTAAGAGTTGGGACTAATTTTTTAGAATGATCGATTTGATCTAATTCAGTTCTCGTTACCCACTTTATATCACTTACTTCATCTTGTTGTAACATTGTTTCTGAGAGTTCAAAACTTTGGTTAAACACCCAAATATCGCAGAAGTTACTTTCACGTCGTTTACTTTTCACTAGATGGCCATTAGACTCATCCAAGGTTATTCCTATTTCTTCCTCTACTTCACGTAAAGCACCTTCAAGACTCTCTTCTCCTGCTAAAATAGATCCCCCCGTGCATTCCCAGAGATTCGGATACGTCTTATTTGGATGACGCTTTGTCAAAAGAATCTCACCCTTACTATTTTGAATCCAAACATGAACCACTATATGATAGTCGCCTTCGGGTAATGGATTTCCACGAATATGAGTCCTATTTGTCTTCTTTCTGTTCTTGTCATACAAATCCCGCTGTTCCAAAAGATCGTCTCCTCTTCTTTAAGATTTATGATTGCTTTCTTCATGGATTTTTACCATTATTTATACAGTCATTTTGACAATATTCTATTCGGTTCATATGGAAAAAATCCTTCATTGAAATAGAAGTTATTTCGTACAAAAAATTCGTAGGACTACCTTTGAAACAGTTTTGTATTTGCATTTCTTTTAAAAAAAGATTAAAATAAATCACAAATCGTAATTGTTACGATTTATTATTAGAATAAAAGCGAGGTTTAATCAATGGCTAAAAAGTCAAAAATTGCGAAAGAAAGAAAACGTCAAGAAATGGTTTCAAAGTATGCAGAAATTAGAAAGGAACTCAAAGCTAAGGGAGACTATGAAGCCTTAAAAAAGTTACCAAGAGATTCTTCCCCTACTCGATTACATAATCGATGTGAAATAACCGGAAGACCTAGAGGGTATCTCCGTAAGTTTAAAATGTCCAGAATTGCTTTCCGAGAATTAGCTCATAAAGGGCAGCTTCCTGGTATCAAAAAGTCGAGCTGGTGAAGAGTATTCTTCAATTATTAAAGATTCAGTCTATCCCTCAAATCGTAATGATTACTATTATTGGAGTGATATTTAAATGGCTACCTGGAATTTAAGTAACACGATTCATCATGTTCTCATCTGCAATGGAAGCAGCTGCAATCGTGTTGGAGCTGAAGAGTTAACACAGGAGTTACGAAAGGAAATTTCTAAAAGAAATTTAGACGATATTATTCACACGACTCGAACTAGATGTAATGGACGATGTTATGATAAGTGTGTTGTGATTAACTACCCCGAAGGGAATTGGTATAAGGATTTACAGCCTGAAGATGTTCCTCGTTTTATTAACTCCCTCCTTGACAACAAGGATTACACAGGGAAAATTAGTCATTCCTATAATGGCCAGGGATTTGAGCGTTCACAAGGTGTTGTGACTGGTATAGCAAAAGATCGCGAAAAAGTAAGGAAAGTATCCAAATTATTATAAAGGGGCTTAAAAAATGACGCTACTTCATCCTCCAAAAATTCCTGTCACTATTTTAACTGGTTATTTAGGCGCTGGGAAAACAACCCTCTTAAATCAAATTCTGACGGAAAAGCATCAGCAAAAAATTGCTGTCATTGTGAATGAATACGGTGAAGTTGGGATAGATCATCAACTTGTTGTAAATGCCGATGAGGAAATTTTAGAAATGAACAATGGGTGTATTTGTTGTACAGTACGCGGTGACTTAATTCGAATTTTAAGAACATTGGTTTTTTCAATGAATCAAGGAAAAGTGAAATTTGACCGTGTATTAATAGAAACCACTGGACTTGCTGATCCCGCTCCTGCTGCACAAACTTTTTTTATGGATGAGTTGCTTTCGGAAAAATTCGAGGTTGATAGCATTATCACAGTTATTGATAGTAAGCACATTACAAAACACCTTGATACACATGATGAGGCACAAGAACAAATTGCATTTGCTGATGTCATGATTTTAAATAAACTTGATTTAGTAAGTGAACAAGAATTAAAAACTTTAGAACAAAGACTAAGACATATGAATCCTACAGCCAAAAGAATATACGCAAAAAATTGCCAAATTAATTTAAAAGAAATTCTAGGTATTCAATCATTTGACGTTAATGATAAGCTTCAAATTGATCCTCATTTTCTCCATAACCACCATCATCATCACCATGATGACCATGTGTCTTCAGTAGCAATCCGTGAGGAACAACCGCTTGATTTAGAAAAAATAGACCGTTGGATGAGCTTTCTTGTTAGCCAAAAAGGTGAAGACTTATTACGATATAAAGGAATTCTTTATATAAAAGGAATGGAGAATCGAATTGTCTTTCAAGGACTTCATATGTTGTTTTCAGGAAAACCTGAACGTAAATGGAAACAACATGAAGCAAGATTAAGTGAGCTCGTTTTCATTGGTAAGAATTTAAATAAAGAGCAGTTAGTTCAACAATTTAAAAATTGCATTGCGGAATAGCTAGTAGGAGTGTTGACTATGAAGCTAGACCATATTTATAGACAGATCATATTTGATCATTATCGTCAAAAACGTAACTTCACAGAATTATTAGGTGAAAATGTTTTTAAAGTACATTATAAAAACCCAACTTGTGGAGATGTGATGACTCTATATTTAGAAGTTAAACATGACATAGTCAATAAAGTAGCTTTCCTTGGCGAAGGGTGTAGTATAAGTATGGCGTCATCCTCGATGATGACAGAACTAATACAAAATAAGACACTAGGAGAAATTCTTTCCTTGAGAAACGCATTTGAAGAATTGATTCGGACTGGTGAACTCACAGATCCAAATATTGATTTGGGTGACAGTTACTCATTACAGGGTGTTCATCATCTAAAAGCAAGACACAACTGTGCATTAATGCCATGGCAAGCACTAGATAAAGCACTTAAAGAAATTGTAGAGTAATACTCATGTCTATCATGTCACAGATGCTGTGTTATGATCTTCATAAATGGACAGTCCCGGGAGTCACTAATACTCCTGAGACTATCCTAGGATTACTTTTAATTTTTCCCTTTGTTACAATTCCTTCGAAGAAAAAGGCAAAAAGAATTTTACTCCGCGTTTATTAAACGGCAAAACCTTCATATCAGCAATTAAGTGGCTGCTATAGCCTAGTATGCATGTTAGAAATACTCCATCGACTCCGATGGAAGCTTGAAAGTAATGAGCAATGAAGGCAAAAAAGCCAATTCCAACTAATGAGTGGGTATAGCTTCGATGAGGGATATATGAAGCTACAATAATATAGATACCTAACAAAATCAGCCAGATCTCCTGTAAGGAGATTCCTCCTACGAGTACGCCCAAACCGGTAATGGTTAACATATGCCTTTGTTTGATCTTCGAAGCAATCACAATAATGGCAAGTCCAGCACCCATCCCCAACCATCTTTCTTGACCCGTTCCTTCAAACAATGTGTAGACAATCATCATTAAACCTATTAATTGTGCCACAGACCGAATCAATGCATGTGAAAAAGTAATCCTATTACTTAATTTCCCATCAATATCCATATCGGGAATTAATCCAACAACCCCACCTATTGCTACCAGGAATAAAGTTGTTGTCGGGTCAGCTTGAACCGACTGGGAAACGGCAAACCCGGTTCCAGCTCCTATTGTTGCATGTGCAGTTCCATTCAATTCATCCACCTATTTCTATGTAAAAATTCCGTTAAAATAATATTATACATGAAAAGAAGCGGGACGAAGGTTGTGTTTATAAAAGTATTTGATTTTTCTCTTGTCCTTTTCTATAGGTTTTGGTCTTCATCTCCTTATGATGGACTTTCCCTCTCTTCATCTATCGATTTTGGTCTTCATCACCCTTATGATGGACTTTTCTCGCTCCTCTTATATATTTTTACCATCGGCATCTAAATCGCAAAATAAAAAGATGCCCGAATAAATCGGACACCCTTAAAATATTAATCTTCTAAATTACATTCATCAGTAAGTACTTGCTAGTTCATTTTCTTCTTTAAATAAATCTTTTCTAGCAACACCTGATTTATAAGCTGCTTCTACGACAGCCTCTCGAACTTTCTCAACTACTTTTTGATTAAAGACACTTGGGACAATGTATGTCTCACTCAATTCATCATCAGTGACGACACTAGCTATCGCTTTTGCCGTAGCAATTTTCATTTCTTCATTAATTTCTGATGCACGACAGTCTAAAGCGCCTCGGAAGATTCCAGGAAAACATAAGACATTATTAATCTGATTTGGATAGTCAGATCGACCAGTGGCCAAGACTCGAACAAGAGGTTCTGCGATGTCCGGGTCAATTTCCGGAACTGGATTGGCTAATGCGAATACAATTGGATCGTTAGCCATTGATTTAATATGACTTTCCTTTAATACTCCAGGTGCAGATACACCGATGAAAACATCCGCACCAGCCATAACATCAGACAGAGAGCCCTTTTCATTATATGGATTTGTCATATTTGCAAAGGCTGTCCAATTCGGGTTATCATACACTTCATCTCGGTGAAGAGCACCCTCCCTGTCAACGCCAATAATATGTTGAACGCCAGCAGCAAGCAGCATTTTCGCACAAGCTGTACCTGCAGCTCCAACTCCGTTTAAGACCACTTTAATGGAATCAATGTTTTTCCCGGTAAGCTTTAGTGCATTATAAAGTCCCGCTAGCAATACAACTGCAGTCCCATGCTGATCATCGTGAAAAACCGGGATATCTAATTCACGTTTTAGTCTTTCTTCGATTTCAAAGCATCTTGGTGAAGAAATATCTTCAAGATTTATTCCGCCGAAAGCAGGTGCAATCGATTTAACAATCTGAACAATTTCATCTGGATCCTTTGTATCCAGGCATATCGGAAATGCGTCAACTTCAGCCATTTGTTTAAATAGCATGGCTTTTCCTTCCATAACTGGCATTGCTGCAAGTGGACCTATATCACCTAAACCAAGTACAGCTGTACCATCAGAAACGACCGCAACTGTATTTCGTTTAATTGTTAAGGAGTGTGCCTTGAGCGGTTCATCTGCTATGGCCCGGCAAACTTGGGCGACTCCAGGCGTATAAACCCTTGAAAGATCATCACGGTTTTTAATTGGATTTTTTGGCGTTACTTCAATTTTGCCTCCAAGATGTAAAAGAAATGTTCTGTCTGAAACCGATATAACCTTAACACCATGTAACCTATTGATTGCGTCCATCACATCTTGTCCATGCTGCTGGTTTTTAACAGTGATCGTAATATCTCGTACCGTTTGAACTTTACTGGTAGAGATTACATCGATACCTATGATATCACCGCCTGTTTCACCAATTACTTTCGCTATTTCACTAAAAGTAATGATGTTTTTCTGAAAATGTAATCGAATGATGATATTCATACTTGCATTGCTTAATTGAGACATATTTACCCTCCAAAAGCTTTTACCATTTATGGGGATATTGAAAACAACCGTCTAATTCCTTGTACGTAGCGAAGCTTTGTAAGCATGCCAGAAATAGATTGGTTCGATTGGAAGCGTTTTAATATCCTCGGTTAAAATCGTAATACAAAACACGATCAATGTAACCGTTTTCTACTTTTATTGTTTATAATTTATTACATTTATTTTGTTCATTTTGTTTACGGGTTCTCATTCACCCAGCCTGCACTTCCTGATGATCACCCTTACCGAAAAATCCCCTTAAGAAAATCGGAACAATAAACAAAATAAAAAATACCCGAAATAGCTGATAAGCTGCAACTAAAGATACATCTGCCTGAATAGCATGAGCTGTAACCCCCATTTCAGGTAGCCCACCTGGAGCGATACATAAAAAGGCAGTAGCCATTGTCATTGGATAAAAGATATGTAACACGTAAGCAAGGAGAAAGGCAAACCCTACAATTGATAGACCTGTTGCTAATGTAATTGGTAACAGCCTTTTCCAATCTCCTAGCATATTGACTTTCATACTTAAGCCCAGGTAAATACCTAAACATAGTTGGGCTATGATACTAAGAAATGAAGGCAATACAGGCGGCTCCATACCTGTTACTGTCAAGATTGCTGCTGAGACAAGTGGACCAATAATCCAAGGAGTTGGACATTTATAACGTACGGCTATAATGGTTACTAGATAAATGACGGCCAAAAACAGTAATGTTTCAACACCCACATTTGCCTGTGAAACCGGACTCTCAAGCGCAGCTGAAACTGCTCCAGTGGTCGAGAAAGCATGAATCGCTAAGGTTGGAACAATAAATATGACTGTTAACATTCTTATTGTTTGCATAAACGTAACGATTGTAGGTTCTGCCCCTTTTATTTCTTCACTTAACACAACCATTTGTGATAAACCGCCTGGTGTTGTTCCCATGACAGCACTTGGAAAAGAAGTTGTTGTGAATTTTGAGATGAGCATAGCCATTATAAACCCAAAACAAACCATCAATGCTGTACTTAATACCATTGATGGAAACTGTTGCAGAATTTGTCTCGCACTTTCAATGGTAAAGGACAATCCCATACTATAGCCTAATATAAATTGGCCGCCATTTTTAAAGCCGACCGGCCATTTCAATTCCCGTTTCGTTAATAGCTTCCATGCTAACACAGCAGTTAACGGTCCCAACATCCATGCTAATGGAAAATGAAACAACTCAAATAACAATCCCCCAACAATTCCGATTACAACTGTTTCTATAAATCTGAACAAATAAATCCACCCCCACTATGAAAAAAACGCTTATCTTACTAGAAAGCTGTTTTCACAAACCTTGTTGCTTGTTAATTTACAGGATGCTCGCGCTTTCCGTGGCGCGGGTAGGGAGAAGGCTGTATAAGTCTCACCTATCCTGAAAGATCCTATAGGAGTCTCGCACCCTTTGCCCCAATCAACCTAAGTTGGTTTTTGTTCAAAGAGATTATCGTTATCTTATTTTTTATATAGAGAACAAAAAAAGCCGACTCTAAGAGTTAAGCCTTCCCCCTTATAAAAATAAAGGAGGATTTACAATCTCTTAAAAGAGTCAGCCTCATGGCTAATATATTTAACTAGCTGTTTCTATAAACTGATCATTAAAATAGATAACGTGTGAGAGAACTTTACGACCCTTCATGTTTTGGATTGATTCTTTTGCTTCTTTCTCATCTTCAAATTCAAACATTTTGATACGATCATCAGCATAAACAGTTATAACCCACATCTACCATTTCTCCCTTAAAAGAATCATTAAAGTCTACGAGGAAAGATACCTCCCAAACAATGTTGTCGAAAACTTCATGATTATCATAATTCCTTCTCTTACCAATGTAAATAATACAACTAATTATTTTATTATGTTCATAAGAGAGATTATGTTCATTTTGTTCACGCTAAAAAAGTCTTAATGAACCCCCATAAGTTGTTCATACATCTTACTTTGTTCCTCAAGATACCTGTATGTTTCTTCACTATTTTTATAGAAGCCTTCCCACATATAATGATCTAACGTTTGTTCCCATGTCTTCGTTTTCACCATTTTCCCAAAAACGTGATCCCAAAATTCTATTTCATCTTTTGACATATTAGGAGGCCCCATAATGCCTCGCCAATGTTGAAAAACAACATCGATTCCTTCTTCTTTCCATGTTGGGAGATCAGGTAATTCACTTAATCTTTTATCAGAAGAAATGACAAGCAGCTTTATTTGATCAAGATCATAATATTTTTTTGCTTCAGAAATAGACATCGTTGCTACTTCTATTTCGTTAGCTATTAGTGCATTGACAACTTCTGTACTATTTTCATAGACTCGGAAATTCAATTTTTTTGGTTCAATACCATACTGCTTACTTGCTAAAACGAATGATAGCTGGTCATCATTTCCCAGTCTCGGTGAAATCCCTATACTATACTTCTGAGGCTTCTGCTTTATTTCAGATAATAATGTTTTTGCATTATTAATGTTAGATTCCTTTGACACGATCACGACTTCCCATTCTTTCGCTAGGGTAGCAATTGGGGTAAAATCTTTAAACGTTAATTTGCTTTGACCTAATAATTGATTTGTTATTATCAGACTTGAATTCATTGCGAGTACATGATCTTGTTGTTGATAGGTATATTTCCATCCCAACTCTCCCCCTGCGCCTACCTTATTGATCACACTTATTTCATTTAATAAGTTTTCCTGCAGGAGAATCTCTTGAATCGCTCTTGCTGTTACATCCCAGCCGCCGCCAATTGAACTAGGAGCAATGATGGTTACTTCATCAAATTCATGGTTCACTTCTTTATTTGAACAACCGATAAGAAGCAACACAATAAAAGTGGATACAATGAATGTTTTTAACTTCATCTCTTATGACCTCATATATCTATTTACTTAAATAGTATTTTCTCTCGGGCCGGCCTACAATGCCATATTCATGCTTTGCGATACAAATATTCACCGAAACAAGATATTCTAAATACCTTCTTGCGGTTGTTCTGGAAGCTCCCATTTTTTCTCCCATTTCCTCTATTGAAATTCCTGAATCAAGGGTGCTTAACACCTCTTTTACTTTTTGAAGTGTTAAACGGTCAACTCCAGAAGGGAGATCTTTTTGATGTAGTGATGATTGGTTGACTGATGTACCAAAATACTGATCTATAATCGATTGATCCACCTCTTCACGATGTTGAAGCAGTTCTTTTCTTTTTTTATAGTTCTCAATAGTTTCAATAAATTTCTCCATCGTTACAGGCTTTAATAAATAATGAAATACTCCTTGTCGTATCGATGTCTCAAGCATTGCTTTTTCTGTTGCTGCTGTAATCATAATAATATCAATTTCAGGATAATTCTCGCGGATAAAAGGTAATAAATCAGTACCAAGACGGTCTGGTAAATAAATATCGAGTAAAATAAGATCAATTTCTTGTTCTTTCAATCGATTGATTGTATCCTCTGCATTCAATGCCTTACCAACTACTTGAACGTCCGGTATTTTTTGTAGAAACCCCTCTTGTACTTGAGCAATACGAAAATCATCCTCTACAATTAACACCTTAATCATGTAGACCGTCTCCTTCTCTTTTTTCTATCCTTTTTGGGAGAAATACAGTAAAGATCGCTCCACCAAGTTTACTATTTGTAACTTCTACTGTCCCATTTAATGAATTCACTATTTTCATCACATTAAAAAGTCCATAACCTCTATGACTGCCTTTTGTTGAAGACCCTATCTTGAACAAATTCTCAAACTGTTCAGGAGATATACCTGATCCATTATCAGATACCTCGATAATAATCTCATTAGCAATACTCATAATCGAGAAATTGACCACTTTCTCTGTATTTGAACTAACAGCTTCAAAGGCATTGTCAATAAGATTTCCGATGATCGTAATAATGTCTGTTATTTCAATATGTTCCGGCAGAGGGTCAACATAGCTTCCCTCGTCAATGGTCAGCTCTATTTTCTTTTCAGATGCTTTTCCTAGCTTCCCTAATAATATAGCTTGTACATTTGAATCTTGAATTTGATTAAGTAATATTTTCGTCTGATATTGGTGAACAAATGACTCCTTTTGAATAAAGTCAAGTGCTTCATCGTATCTTTCCAATTGGAGCAAACCGGATAGTAAATATAATTTATTTGAATACTCATGTGTTTGTGCTCGAAGACCATCAGAATATGCTCGTACTTCCGAAAGAGTCTCAATCAATTTCTTTAATTCGGTTTTGTCTGTGAAGCTTGCCACGACTCCAATTACATGACCGTTCTCTAAAATAGGGATAAAATTAAAAATGAACACTTTGTCATTAATCGTCACTTCATCATGATGAACAATTTCTCCTGTATCAAGCCCCCGCTCAATTTGTAGTGCAGGTAAGACCTCGCTAATATGTTTATTAAGGTAATTCGAGTCATTAACATTCAACATGTTCTTTGCTGAACGGTTTATCATGGTAATAAAGCCTTGCTTATTAACAGCAATAATTCCTTCTTTTATCGAAAGCAAAATGGCATTTCTTTCTCTATACAATGATGCTATTTCATGTGGCTCTAACCCCAATGTATCTTTACGAATATTTTTTGTTAAATAAATCCCGCCGATAGTCCCTAAGCCTAGAATAACTAATGAAGCGTACAAAATGGTCTTTAGTTTCTTATACAGGTTTTCATATAGATCTTTTTCAAGAATTTCAACAGCTACTGTTCCTATCACTTGATTATAATCTTCATAGCTTGCAATAATCGGCACTTTTCCAACAAGCACGTCACCCTTTTCACGAACAATCTCAAAATTGTAAGATCCCCCAAAGGTTAACACCTGCTCATTTGCATCATGGTGATTTCCTGTGCCTACCTGGCTTGGATCAGTATGAGAATAAATGATATGATGTCGATCTTCAATCACAATATTAAATGCATGACTTTGATCTTTTACTTGTTCAGCAATTGGACGAAAATTCTCCTCTAGGTTATTTTCTTCAATTGCTTCATGAAGCTCTGGCATAAGGGCGATTGTTTTAGCTGTTTGTAATGCGAGCTGTTCGACCTGATTTCTTGAATCAACGAACAATACATAAGAAAAGATTCCGACTAATAAAAGGATGATGATGACAATTAATCCTGTAATTAAAGTTAGTATTTTAAATTTCAAAGGAATTTTTTTATATGTTTTCATCTTTTTCTACCTTTTTCTCAACTTCCTGCATGTTTATAAGAAAAAAAGGGTCAGACCCTTCAAGCTGAGCCAGCCCCCTCGATATCATTATATATTATATGGAAATGACTCCAATGACGATGGATACAATTAACATGACAAGGGAAGTTCCTACTGTCCATTTTAGCGTAAATTTTTGAAAGTCACCAAACTCGACCTTTGACATCCCCACAAGTAAATAAGTAGAAGCTACTAATGGACTTAATAAGTGAACTGGCTGACCCACTAAAGAAGCTCTAGCAATTTCATCTGGATTAATCCCATAAGCAGTAGCCGCTTCAGCAATAATTGGGACCATACCAAAATAATAAGCATCGTTAGACATAAAAAAAGTAAACGGCATACTCGTTAATGCTGTAATAATCGGAAGATAAGAACCCAATGCATCTGGAATTAGTGAAACTAAACTATTTGCCATCGCATCAACCATTTCCGTACCTGACAGAATACCTGTAAATGCACCAGCTGCAAAAACAAGAGATACAACTGCTAAAACATTTCCAGCATGGGCTTTAATTCGTTCTTTTTGTTCATCTAGGTTAGGATAGTTGATCACGATCGCAATCGCAAAACCGATCATAAATAATGCAGGTAATGGCATTACACCTAGAATTAGACCAATTAAAAGGAGAGCAGTTAAAGCAAAGTTCACCCATAAAAGCTTTGGTCGTTTTTCTTTTTGTACCTCTAATGTAGCTGCATGTTGAGTGAATGGTGAATTTTGGTGAACAGGCAGTTTTTCTAGTTCTAAAATGCCCACTCTTTTTCGTTCTTTTACTCCAAATAAATAGGCAACAAAAATAACCCAAAGCGCCCCACCAACCATTGCCGGGATGAGAGGGACAAACACATCAGACATATCTAAACTCAATGCGCTTACAGCTCTAGCTGTCGGGCCGCCCCACGGTGTAAGGTTCGTTACGCCAACTCCCATAATCGCGATACACGGTAGAATTAACGGGTTCATCTTCAATCTCTGATAAAGTGGCAGCATCGCAGAAATTGTGATCATATATGTTGTTGTACCGTCACCATCAAGGGATACAACTAAAGCAAGCACTGCTGTTCCCACTACGATTTTCATTGGGTCACCCTTCACTGCCTTTAAAATGATGCCCACCACAGGATCAAATAGCCCTGCATCTATCATTATACCAAAATATAAAATAGCAAACATTAGCATGACACCAGTAGGAGCTAACTGATTAATCCCATCGATTAACATAGGACCCAAATCAGCCCCAAACCCTCCAACAACAGCAAACAACACTGGAATAATAATCAATGCAATTAATGCAGATAGCCTTCCTGTCATAATCAAATACATAAACACAAATATCATTAAAAAGCCAAGTATCGCTAACATAATAGACCCCCTCTATTGAACACGCTTACAAATCGTAATAGTTTGAATAATAAAAATGTTAGCTTTACTATATACGAAGGACATTAGGGGGTAAATATTACGTATTATTTAGACTTTAAAAACTATATGAATGTATTATTCTTTCTATCTTTTATATTCTTTTTGAACATTTTGTTTATACAGACCCCTTCAAAGCGAAACGCATTTCTGATCGAAATGCGCTTGAGTGTTGTATAAAATTATAACGGACTTTTAAAAAAATTAACCACTGCGCTGAATATCCTTATACCTGTTCAAGGCATCAAACAAAAACTGCTTATTGTATCCCGTTTTTTGATGAATCTTTTCTACCCACTCTTCTATTCCAAGTAATTTAGGCTCTTTTATTAAGCCTTCACTTGTACTTAAAAAGCTTTCCCAATTATAAAATTCCCAATGAGCTGTTTCCGATTTATAGGGTATTCGACATTCTACTAATGGATTTGGATGAACGAGGTTTTGACAATGCTCAGCTGCCTCTAAAAAGTAATCAATATTTACTGGTTCTGTATTGAACACCTGAGTTGAAACCTTATCATTTGATCGATGATAAAGAATTTCCAATTGGTTATGAATCTCATGAACTTGTATTTTCGCCGCAGGAAAAAAGCCTTCTACTTTCTCATTTGTATAATCAGGACTGTTTTTATCAATTAATATAGGACGTAACCATTGATCTCCTAAATCACAGAAAAATCGATTCCCATTTTCATCAACTGCGATTACTGCTACATGGGCATCTTCGGTTTTTAAGTCATGACCAATTGGATATGCTTCCACCCCGTCTCTTTTAAATTCATCAAGAAGCCAAAGAGCAAGGTCAAAGCAATTTCCTGTTATTCCGTACTGTTCTCGATGTTCCCGCATAAGAGAAACATCTCGTTGCTTTTTCTCATACCCTTTGGCGTTATACCAAACCTTTGTTAATGTTTCCATAGGAAAATCATGAAACCTCTCCCAGGTTGCATTAATACTTTGTGTCGCAAACATATGATCACCCTTTTACAATCTTAGATGGCTCTGGCTTTTAAAATAAAACGATGCTGTTTCACATCAAAGAAACCTTCTGTTTGAATAGACTTATGAACCTCATACAATTTCTTTTCATAGACAGAAACATTAAAGCCAGGTACTTGCCAAGGAATGGCATTTAAGTAATAAATGAGCGCGCCAATATCATAAAAACGTTGTATCGGAAACTCCTCTTTACTAACCAATACTTCAAACCCTATTTTCTCAAGCTCTTCCCGCGCTGAAGCCAGATACCAATTTTCATATTCACGATTGATCGGTGCTCCTAATGCTACGTTGATTCCTCTACAATCCATTCCTCCTACTTGCTGTGTTAAAAACACCCCATTTTCTTTCATTATTCTTCTAACTTCTTTAGGAGAATAGGACTCATGTTTGTTTAAAACCAGATCAAATTGATGATCATGAAAAGGTAGGTAGGTGTCATCCGCAATCGCTACTACCTTCACTCCTAATGGCTCCAATCGTTTTTGAGCAATCGGAACATTAGGCTTATAGCCTTCTGTTGCAAAAACAGTAGGAGGAAATGGTCTCAGCATAGATAAATATTCTCCCCCACCAGTTCCCATATCCAACATTGAGGCAGCAGCCCCGATTAGCTGCTTTGCCATAGTCCCATAAGACCATGAAAGTAAATCACTTTTCACACGTTCGGTATCTGTTATATATGAAAAATCCCATCCAGAAAAAGGCTTGCTTCCATCTTGGATTAAATTCAAAAATTGAAGGTCTTTTTTCATAATTTCCCCCATCATTTATTTATATTAGGTCAGGTTTATCAAAAGTCCTGCAAAAATATTGCATCCCTCACATCGACAATGTGTAACGATGGTTCATGCTCTATATATTCTTCCTCATCCACATTTTCACCTTTAAATAAGTGATACTGTTAATCACCAGTTTTTATTAACTATTAACCTTGAGTTTTTTTGTTATATCTTTCAAAAAGAGCAAAAACCTTCCAAAGTTACGAATGGAAGGTTTTTGCTCTTTTTTTATGGAACATAGTCTATCATAGGTCAGTCACTTACTATTTCATTTGTTACATCATAGATTCGTGCCTCATGTGGCTGCAAACGTAAAGTATTTGCTAGTTCTTTTTCTGGAATATTATAATTTCCGATTATTAATTTCTTTTCTTTTCCTTTGAGTTCATCTGGTAATTGATAGCTTACTGGATGATTTGAATGATTTAATACTATCAGCCATGATGTTTTATCGTCAGATCGTGTGTAAGCATACACCTGTTCATCTCCTTGAGATAAATCTGTATAGTCACCATACACCATAACATCATATTGCTTTCTTAATGAAATTAGCTTTTGATAATAATAGAAAACAGAGTTCGGATCCTTCAGAGCTTCTTCAACATTTATTTCTTTATAATTAGGATTCACCTTTATCCATGGCTTCCCGTTTGTAAATCCTGCCTGATCCTCGCTATTCCATTGCATAGGTGTTCTTGAATTGTCGCGGCTTAACAATAAGAGACTTTCGAATACTTCTTCAGGATCTTTTCCTTCTTCTACCGCTTCTTTGTACTTATTTTTCATCGCAATGTCATTATAATCATCAATTGAGTTAAAACGAACCCCTGTCATACCAATCTCTTCACCTTGATAGACGTAAGCTGTTCCCGGAAGTGTATGAATCATTGTTGCTAATAATTTTGCTGATTCAACTCGAAATTCTTTATCATTTCCATAACGAGTCACCTGTCTTGTGTGATCATGATTATTAAGGAATTGAGAATTCCATCCTTTCCCCTTCAATCCTTGATACCAAAAGGTTTGTATCTCTTTAAACCTAAGCATATCCCATGTTGGCATATCATCAGCAACTTCGAAATGGAATAACGTATTTAACTCATTTCGATCTTCTCCAACATATAAGAGTCCATCTTCAGGTGTGACAAAAGGAATTTCTCCAACTGTCATCACATCGTAATGCTGCAATACCTCGCGATTCATTTCCTGTAAATATTCATGAACGCCTGGGTTGTTTCCAAGATAGCTAATATTATATGGATCCTCTGCATCTGGGAAGCCTTCCTGTTTAGCTAATAAATTGATCACATCCATTCGGAATCCGTCTATCCCTTTATTTAACCAAAAACGCATCATGTTATAAATTTCTTGACGAAGTTCAGGATTTTTCCAATTTAAATCAGGCTGCTCAACTGCAAAAGAATGCAGATAATATTGGTTTGTTGTTTCATCATATTCCCAAGCAGATGGAGCGAAATATGATCTCCAATTATTAGGTGCTTGTCCATTCTTCGGATCTTGCCAAATATACCAATCACGCTTCGGATTGTTTTTTGAAGACTTTGATTCAAGAAACCACGGATGTTGGTCAGATGTATGATTGACAACTAAATCCATAATGACTTTTAATCCTCGATTATGAATTTCCTTTACTAGATTCTCGAATATTTCCATATCACCAGCCTTTTCCATGATCCCATAATAATTGGATATATCGTATCCATTATCACGATCTGGTGACTCATAAAATGGATTCAGCCAAATGACATCAATACCAAGCTCTTTAATATAATCTAGT
This sequence comes from Metabacillus sp. RB-C-LZQ-3-1, assembly GCF_058315175.1. NCBI lineage: Bacteria > Bacillati > Bacillota > Bacilli > Caryophanales > Bacillaceae > Metabacillus > Metabacillus sp. RB-C-LZQ-3-1. The sequence continues at coordinate 42,275 of NZ_JBZFLI010000015.1, forward strand.
TTGTTGATGACCCCTTGTAAATCCCCGTACCCATCACCATCAGAATCATAAAAGCTGCGCCAATATATTTGATAAACAACTGCTTCCTTCCACCACTTTTTCTTCATTTCCTTGCACCGCCTTACATCAATTTAATGTTAGAAAAAAATCGCAGATCAAGTGATCTGCAATTTTTTATTATTTGCTTTTATATACTCTTGCCTCATATGGTCTTAACGTAAAAGAAGAGATATTATCGTTACCGATTTCATAATTGCTTATTAGTAGATCTAACGAAATATCTGAAAGATGATCAGGAAGAGTTAATTGAATTTCATCACGGCTAAAATTCGTTATAACTACTAACTTTTCCCCTTCGTATGAACGCGTATAAGCAAAAATAGAATCATGATTAGGTAAAATTAACTCATAATCACCATATACGATAATTTCATGTTTTTTTCGAAGTGCTATGACTTCTTTATAATAATGATATATAGAATTCGGATCATTGACTGCTTGCTTTGCATTGATTTCCTTGTAATTAGGATTTACCTTAATCCAAGGCTCACCAGTTGTAAAACCAGCATTTTTGCTATCATCCCATTGAAAAGGTGTTCTTGCATTGTCACGACCTTTTACATAAATCGATTCCATGACCTTAGCTGGATCCTCATTCCCTTGGATGACCTTTTCATTGTACATATTTAAAATTTCAATATCTTTATAATCATTAATTGAATCAAAACGGACATTTGTCATGCCGATTTCTTCACCTTGATATACATATGGCGTTCCCTGCAGCATATGAAGGAAGGTTACGAGCATTTTTGCCGATTCGACGCGGTATTCCTTATCATCACCAAAACGTGAAACCATTCTTGGCTGATCATGATTGTTTAAGTACAAGCTGTTCCAACCGACACCATTAAGACCCGTTTGCCATTTTGTAATATTTTCCTTCAAATCAAGGAGATTTAACTTTTTTAAATCCCATTTTCCATTTGGACCTGAATCTAAATCCATATGTTCAAAAGTGAAAACCATGTTTAATTCTTCACGATCATGCCCTGTATACAATTTTGCATCTTCAACTGATGCCCCAGGCATTTCACCAACTGTAATGATGTCATATTTCGAAAGTACCTGTTGATTCATTTCATATAAATATTCATGGATTCGCGGTCCATTCATAAAAAATTGTCCACCTGGAGCATATTTTTTCCCTTCAGGATTTGGGGCATCCGGCAGTCCTGGTACTTTGGAGATGAAGTTAATAACATCCATACGAAAGCCATCGATTCCTTTATCAAGCCACCATGTCATCATCTTATAAACTTCATCACGAAGCTTCGGATTCTCCCAGTTAAGATCAGGTTGTTTTTTACTAAATAAATGTAAAAAATACTCATCTGTTGCTTCATCATATTTCCAGGCAGACCCGCTGAAAACTGATTCCCAATTATTTGGCTCTTTCCCGTCTTTTCCAGGTCGCCAAATATAGTAATCTCGATATGGATTATCCTTTGACTTTCTTGATTCAGCAAACCAAGCATGCTCATCAGATGAATGATTGACAACCAAATCCATGATTAGCTTCATCCTGCGTTGATGAACTTGATCTAAAAGCTCTTCCCAATCTTGCATTGTTCCAAACTCATCCATAATGTCTTGATAGTCACTAATATCATATCCATTATCATCATTAGGTGACTTATAGACTGGAGAAAGCCAGATTACATCAATACCTAAATCCTTCAAATAATCAAGCTTCTCTGTTATCCCCTTCAAATCACCGATACCATCACCATTGCTATCATTAAAGCTTCGAGGATAAATTTGATAAATGACACTTTCTTTCCACCATGTCTTTTCCATGACTGTACTCCACTCCTTTAGAACAGCCCTCATCACTATGTTGAGGGCTGTCGTTAACGATTACTTAATTGAACCTTTCATTACCCCGCTAATAATCCATTTTTGTGCAAATATATACACGATGATCATCGGTGCCAGCGCCATAATATAAGAGGCAAATGCTAAGTTATAATTTGTACTAAATTGTGATTGGAAAATGTATTGAACTAACGGCAATGTTGCCATATCTCGATCACTCAGCATAACGAGCGGCAGCATAAAGTCGTTCCACGCACCCAGACAAGTAATGATTGCAACAGTTGCATTCATTGGTGCTAACAATGGGAAAATAACTCTCCAGAAAACACCCCATGTACTTGCTCCATCAATAACGGCTGCTTCTTCCAGCTCCTTTGGAATCGAACGAATATATCCTACATAAATAAACGTATTAAACGATAAATTAAATACTACGTACAAGATGATTAATCCAACCAGGTTGTCCATTCCCCATGCAGCTGTTTGTTTAACGATTGGTAACATGATAATTGGGAATGGAATAAACATCGCACTGACAAAATAGTAAAATAAAAATTTATACGCTTTTTTGTGCATATTTCTAGCGATTGCATAAGCAACTAACGAATTTGTCAACACAGTAAAGATCACAACAAATATCGTTACAAATACACTGTTCCCAAGAGCATTAAAGAAATTTGTCATTTCAATTGCTTGGGTAAAGTTATCTAATGACCACGATTTTGGAAGGGCTAATAAATTCCCTGCCATCTCCTGCGGAGTTTTAAAAGCGATTGTAATTGTTAAATACAAAGGTAATAAGATAAGTAATGTACCCACAATTAAGAGAGTGGTAACAGGCCAGTTTGTTCTTTTATTACTCATTAGCTTTCCGCCTCTCGTTTTTCTAGGAATTTCAGTTGGATGATCGAAATCACAACAATGACGATGAAGTAGATAACCGCGTTAGCAGACTGGTAGGCAAACTCCCCGCCTTCAAAACCGCCGCGATAAATCAATAAGGAAATTGATTCAGTTGATGTACCAGGTCCACCGCCTGTAAGCGCCACGATTTGATCAAATACCATTAAAAAGTTTTTCATTGCCAAAACCATGTTAATTGTAAAGAAAGGAGCAATAAGCGGGAATGTAATATTCCAGAACTTTCTCCAAATACCGGCACCATCAATACTTGCTGCTTCATATAAATCCTCTGGAATCGTTACCAGACCTGCTAAATAGAGGATCGTATTAAAGGCAACGGACTGCCAAACAGCAACAAGGACGATACCTAACCATGCCAGTTTTTGGTCCCCTAAAATATTTTTCGTTAAAAATTCAATGCCTAAACTTTCACCGATCCCAGGTAGAAAATGAGTGAAAATAAAATTAAAAATAAAACCTACTATTAAAATACTTAAAATATATGGCAGAAAATAAATAGCACGTAGAGTCTTATGAAATTTAATCTTCGCATTAAGACCCATCGCAATAAGTAAACTAAATATATTAACTAAGATCGTAGAAATAACCGCAAATTTAAACGTAAAACCATATGCATCTAAAGCACGTTCATCCTTAAATACATTCAGGTAATTTTTTAGACCCACAAAACTCCAATCTCCATATCCCTTCCAATCTGTAAAGCTGTAAAAGATCCCTTGCAGGGCAGGATACGTATGGAAGATGAAGAAAAGGATGAACGCTGGAATTGCGATTATCATATATACATAATTTTTCTTATTCATCATTACCTCTCCTTTAACAAACACCTGTATTTAATTTAGCTCTCACGCATAAGACGCTCCTTAAAAAAAGGTCACACCAAACAACAATTCTCGTATTAGCAAGCAGTGTGATGGGCCAGTCCATACGTTTCGTTGGTTAACTTAACACCCATTCTTAAGGAGTGGCTTATACATATTTAAGCCAAAAAGATGAAGTGAATAGGGCATCAAAAAGATGATGCCCATTATTAACTTAACGATTTTGAACCTTTTCCCATTCATTATCTAATTTCTTTAAGAACGCTTCTTTATCTTTTTTAATTAAGAACTCCTGAACAAGGTTTTCTGCACCCATTCCTGATGGATAATAGTGGTCAGGGAAGCTCGTAATTGCACCTGTTTCAAAATTAGATTTTATTCCTTCAAAAACAGGATCCTCTTGGAATACACCTTCAATGGCTGAAAAAGCTTTTTGCTCATCGATATAACGTTTTGAAGTATCCTTATTCATCATAAATTCAATGAATTTCATCGCTTCTTCCTTATGCTCTGTGTCTTCACTCATCGTTAGCAACACATCTACACCTGAAACAAGCTTATTTTGTGCAGGATCATTCGTAACTGGCATTGCAAATGTACCTAATTCAATATCTGGATTAGCTTTCAGGATTTCTGGAATAGCCCAGTTTCCTTGGATATACATCACACCTTTTCCGCTTGCAAACGCATTGTTTCCATCACCATATGCAACACCTAAATTGTCTTTATGACCGTATTCAGTAAGTGTTTGCATTTTATCTGCTACTTCATCATAATTCTTTACAAATGTTGCCTCACCAGCACTTTTCTTTTCGGCAAATTCTTCACCAGCAATGTTTGCAGCAAGTGAGTTCCAAGAAATCATGCCTGTCCATGCATCTTTCAACGTAAAGTAAATTGGAATTTCACCAGCAGCTTTAGCTTTTTCCAAAATTGCCATAAACTCATCCCAAGTCTTTGGAACTTCTAAACCTAACTCCTCAAACTTTTGCTTGTTGTAAATAACTGTATTAGCATTTGTTGCATATGGAAGGCCGAATACTCCTTCTTGTTCAGCTCCAACTAAACGACCAATCATATCAATATAAGATGATTGGACTGTATTCACTAATTCAGAATCAGAAAAATCATGTAACACTCCAGCTCGTCCTAATTCTCCATAAGTTGCATTTCCGCCAATCGACATGATGTCAGGTAAATCATTTTTCGTTAATCTTGTTTTTAATACTGTTTCTGCCTCTGGAGGTGCATCAAGTTTAATTTTGATATCAGGATTTTGCTTTTCAAATTCGGCAATAATACCTTTATACGTATCGATACTTTCAGCCTTGTTTGAGAATAGCTCTAATGTTACTTTTCCATCACCTGATCCCCCATCGCCATTCCCGCCACATCCTGCTAGAATGGACGCTCCGAACGCAAGAGTAAGAATACTTGCTGTAACTTTTTTCATCATGGTTGATTCCCCCTAAAATTCGTATAGTTATATGATGTGTAAACATTTACATTTTAATCAAAGAAAAATGTTTAGAGTAAACGTTTACTCATTCTATTAAAAAAAATCTAATCATTTCACTTTTCAATCTTTTTTAATATTAGAGTAAACGTTTACGTAAAATACCAAAAAAATACTCACTCCCTTTCTATTACACTTTTTCTTTCAATAATTTTATGTGACATGATTCTGCTCTCCACTGTTTTATCAGAATCTAATAGTTCAAATAGCATCTTCGCGGCCATTTCTCCCATATCAGTTAAAGGTTGTGCAACCGTTGTCAATGGAGGAATAGACATGTCTGCAATACTCAAATTATCATAGCCAATAATTGATAGATCATCAGGAACTTTTATTCCAAGCTCATAAGCAGCTGACATAGCTCCAATGGCCATTTCATCACTCGCTGCGAACACTGCTGTAAGATCTGGAGCTTGTTTTACTAGAGTTTTTAAGCTTTCTGCCCCGTCATAAAAGGTAAATCCCCTATTAAAGATGATATTTTTGTTATCAAATGGCAGGTTATGATCCTCTAATGCACTTTTAAAGCCATCGAATCTAGGCTTGCCCGAAATGGCATCATCAATATTTCCGCAAAGCATTCCAATATTTTTATGACCCTTTTGAATTAAAAATTGTGTAGCAGTATATGCAGCATGACGATCATTTACTTTTACATATGGAACAGGAAATGCATATGATTCAGTCGATAACAATACGATAGGAACATCCATTTTCTTCATGTATTCATAGTATTCCTCTAATAATGGAGCACTAGTAAAAATAATCCCATCAATTCGCTTTTCATTTAATAACTGCAAATATTTCATTGTCTTCTCACCATTTGACTCAGTGTGACAAACAATGACACTTGAACCAGCCTCATGTGTCGCTTTTTCAATTCCGCTTAAAAGGTCTGTTACTAATGTACTTGATAGCTTAGGGAACAGTACGCCGATCGTATGTGTACGTTTATTAATCAAACCTCTTGCAACTGCATTTGGCTGATAACCCAGCTCTTTAATTGCATTAAGGACTTTTTGCTTTGTTTTTTCCGAATAGCCTGTCTGATTATTAATGATCCTTGATACAGTTGCAATGGACACATTAGCATGCCTTGCAACATCTTTGATGGTATAAGACATAACCCACCTACTTTCAAATTAGAGAAAACGTTTACGTAATCATTCTACTACCTTCAGAAAACCTTTTCAACATTTTTTTAAACGATTTCACCAAAAATATATTCCTAATTTTTCACTCTTTACTTACAAGTACTCTATCTCATGAACGTGAATTGAATTTCTTTTTACCAGCAATCATTACTCTCTTATACACCTCCGTCCCTGCAAAACAGCTCATAATTGAAATCCATTCATTATGAGACATGAACCTCACTACGTAATAAAGAATTGTGCCGACTAAAAGGTCTGTCATGACAAAGGATTTAATGGCAGAACCATGAATCGTAAGAAAAATAAAATCATTGGGCATACCTTTATCCATACTCTTCACACCTTTAACGTTTTACCTAAGCGTATGTTTTAAGATCTATGTCCTATTCATAATGAATAATTATTGATTATTTGATAGATTCCAAGCTTGAATTTTATTATAATTTAACTGATTAAATAGGAAGGATGTGGAAGATGATTTACAAACCTCGAACGGAGTCTATTGAATTACAAGTTCTAGAATACTTACAGCTAAGAATGGATATATCTGACAAAGATCTACAATACTCTCTAAATCTAAAAAAAGGATTAGAAGGTGAGATGGCATTTGATGCTTTAATAGATAACATTTCATGTGAGTGTATCATTTTGAATGACTTATTGTTAAAGCAAAACAATAATCTATTCCAAATTGACTCTCTCATTATCATTTCAGATACAATCTATCTTTTTGAAATCAAAAATTTTGATGGAGATTATTACTACGATTCAGAACGGCTTTACAAGAAACCTCAAACAGAAATAAATGATCCACTGGTCCAATTAAACAGAACCGATTCTTTGTTCCGCCAACTACTCCAAAGTTTTGGATTTCACTTCAAAATAAATCCCTTTATTGTTTTTATTAACCCCGAATTCACATTATACCAAGCACCATTAAACAAACCATTTATATTTCCAACCCAGTTACATAACTTATTCAAAAAACTTAATACAATACCGTCAGCAATAAATAATAAACATAAGAGGCTAGCTGAAAAGTTAGAAATGCTTCACATTAAAGACTCACCTTACAAACAACTGCCTGCCTATAACTATAACCAGCTGCAAAAAGGAATAACGTGTAAGAAATGCTACTCATTCTTCATTTCTGTTGAGGGAAAAAGATGTATTTGCAAAGAATGCGGATACGAAGAATTTATTGCTTCTGCCGTAATGCGAAATGTTAAAGAGTTTCAGCTACTTTTTCCTGAACAAAGGATCACGACAAATACCATTCATGAGTGGTGTAAAGTCGTTGAATCAAAAAGGACAATAAGAAGGGTTCTTGAAAAGAATTTTCATAAAAAAGGTGTTCGTCAATGGACATACTATGAGTGAATCAGCTAGGCTTGGGTCCTTCATTCGTCAGTTTGAAGGACTTTTCTTGCTTTTGGTTTCCATTCGGCTTATGATGGCATTTTCTATGGTTTTCGAGACCACTTTTGGTCTTCATTCACCTTATGACGACATTTTCTCCGGCTCTCGAAATCTCTTTTGGTCTTCATTCACCTTATGACGACATTTTCTCCGGCTCTTGAGACCGCTTTTGGTCTTCATTCACCTTATGACGACATTTCCTCCGGTTCTCGAGACCTCTTTTGGTCCTCATTCACCTTATGACGACATTTTCTCCGGCTCTCGGGACCTTTTTTGGTCTTCATTCACCTTATGACGACATTTTCTCCCTCACTCGAGACCTTTTTTGGTCCTCATCCACCTTATGACGACATTTTCTCCGGCTCTCGAGACCGCTCTTGGTCCTCATTCACCTTATGACGGACTTTTCTCTACCTCCCGAATCTGCTTATTGTTTTCATTCACTATTGGCAAAAAAGGGCTTAGTATCTATACTACGCTCCCTTCTCTTAAAAGTTTAAAAGCAGGGGCGAATGCTCATTTTGAACACTTGTTGCCCCTGCTTTTTATATAATCTACTATTCTATTAAATATACAACTTCGCTTTTCTACCGTGTAATAAAAAGTAAAGTGGAATACCAACTAAAATAACTGGAAGCATCCAAAGAAAAATAGCCCGATATCCGATAAAAGGAACGAATAGCCCTAACAAATATGGACCAAACCCTAATCCAATATCATAAAAAATAAAATATGTTGATGTCGCAAACCCAAAACGATGCGGCTCTGTTACTTTTACCGCAATCGTTTGAGCAATCGAATTGAAATTACCGAAGCCAAGACCGATGAATGCAGCAGCAACTAATAACATCCAGCTGTTACTTGCCTGGCTAAACATATACATCCCTATGGCAAATAACACAATACAAGGATATACAATCACATTAGGACCCTTTCGATCCATTAATCTTCCTGTATATGGACGTGTCAAAATGGTTGCAGCAGCATAGACGATAAAGAAAAAGCTTGCCGCATCAACTAAACGAACTTCTTCTGCAAAGAAAGACAAAAAGGACATAACCCCTGAATAAGCAAAACCCATTAATAAGGCAATAAATGAAATGGGTATTGACTTGGGTTCCATGAATTTCGCTATCAACGACTCTTCCTTTGTTTCCTGCTGATTAGCATGGAACATCTTTGCATCTAAATTCATAAATGCTAAAGCGAGGATCATAATGAGTGATAATCCAACATTTAATCCAAAAATATACGTATTTCCATTCTGGAATTTCATTAAAAATATGCCAATAAACGGACCAATTGCTGTTGCAAGGATCACACTCAAACTGTAATACCCAATTCCCTCGCCTTTTCTAGAGGCTGGGAGAATGGAAGCAATAATGGTTCCTGCTGCAGTTCCAATAATCCCTACGAAAACCCCTTGGATAAAACGATTAAATAATAAAAATCCAATGTGAATGTCAATAAAATAAAAACATGCACTAACAAAAAATAATACAACACCAAGCGTTAGTGTTTTCGAGGGACCCAATTTACCAATGAACCTCCCTGTAAACAACCTTCCCACTAACGCACCGATTACATAAATACTTGAAACTAAGCCTGCTATACTTGTTGATACATGATAGGTTTCGATTGCATAGCTTGCAATTGTGACAATTAATAAGTAAAACATTAAAATAGATAAAAAATTAATTAGTGATATAACAATAAAATTTCTTGACCATATCTTATCCTTCATACTGCTTTAATCTCTCCTCCAACAACATTAGCTGTTCCGTCCATTCTTTCACCGTTTCTTCTGGTAATGGCTCTTTTACGAAAGATTGAAGCTTCATAACTTTGTCTGTTATGTTTTGGCAAAGATTATTTCCTTCTGATGTTAAGGATAAATATTTTTGTCTTTTATCCTCACCACTTGTGAATTCCAGTAAACCTTGCTCATTTAATTTCCGTACCAATGAAGAAACAGTTGGTTTTTCAACTGACCATTCTTTGACAATATCCATACTTGTGCAGCCCTCATTTTTATAAACATGCTGCAAAACAAGCCATTGGACAGCCGTAATTCCTTTAGCTGAACAAATCTCTTGAAGACGAATAACATATAATTTATTAAAGCGATAGATAGTTGAAAATAGATTCATAAGATCCTCCTAGTTAGTTAGTATCCCTAACTAACTATATGATAAGCTATTACCCTTGTAAAGTTTATTGCTCATGAAGAGTAATTTGCAAAATAACACTTACTCTTTATCATTTTTACTATATTTTAAATTTGATAGGAAAAAGCACCTACAAATAGTGTAGATGCTTTTCTTTATACTTATTTACTATAGATTTTCACCATTAGATGAAATCACACCCTCTTTATTATCTCTCAAAAATTAAACATAGTAGGTACCATTTAACCCAATGTCTAACTACAAATCACTATTCCTTTACGGAACCAACCACAATACCTGTAATAAAATACTTCTGTAATATTGGATAAATGAGTAATAATGGAATAGTGGAAATGACGATTTTTGCAGCATTTAAATTTCTATTTGAAACTTCCATTATATTTTCCAATTGATTAGAGTTCGCACCTGCTTTTAACATATCTTGTATATCAATTGATAATGACTGAATATATGTCATTAAAGGGTAATTGCTAACCTTTGTCATATAAATCAAACCTGAAAAAAAGTCATTCCAGTTTCCAACAATACTAAATAATGCAACTGTAGCTAGTGCTGGCAAGGAGACAGGGATATAAACTTTCACTAATATTTGCCATGGGTTAGCACCATCCATTATAGCTGCTTCTTCTAACGATTTTGGTACACCTATGAAAAAGTTCATGACCAAAATAATGCTGAAAATCTGAACTGCACCAGGTAATACCAAGGACCATATTGTATTTAGGAGATCTAAGTTTTTCACGACTAAATAAGTAGGAATCATCCCTCCATTAAACAACATTGCAAAAATAATAAGATTCATATATATATTTCTACCTCTAAAATTCCTTTTAGACTTAGAAAGCGGGTATGCCATTAAGACAATTAATATCATATTAATAATAAGTGAGAGAACCACTCGTTGAATCGATATAGAAAATGAGCGCCAAAATTGGCCATCCTCCATGATCATCATATAGGCCTTTGTTGTAAAATTGACAGGTGTTAAACCTACAGCATTTGCTGCAACCGCCTCACTACTACTAAAAGAAATAGCCACAATATTCCATAATGGCAGGAGACAGATTAGTCCTAATAATATGACGATTGTATAGATGATTACTTTTCCTAACCGCCCAGAAAAGGTTTTATTCTGTACCAAAGTCCTCTACCTCCTTAGAATAACTTTCGATCCGTGTATTTTTTAGCAGCATTGTTTGCTGATAATATTAAAATTAATCCTATTAATGATTTAAATAAGCCTACAGCTGTACCAAAGCTATATTCACGGCCAAGTAACCCAATTCGGTATACATAGGTGTCTAGAATGTCTCCTGTCTCATAAACCATTGGTGAATACAGGTTGTATATTTGATCAAAACCAGCATTCAAAATATTAGGGAGACTTAGAATAGCTAATAGTAGAATTATAGGCAACATACCAGGAAGTGTTATGTGCCAAACCCTTTTCCACCAACTGGCTCCATCAATACTTGCAGCTTCATGAAGCCCAGGGTCTATAGCTGTTATTGCAGCTAAGTAGACAATGGAATTAAATCCAAATTCCTTCCAAACATCTGTCCCAATGATTAATGGTTGAAATAGCTTATTACTTCCAAGAAAGTTGAGCTTTTCAAATCCCAAATAAGTTAAAATTTGATTCACAGTTCCATCGAGATTAAACATATTCACCACAACAGATGCCAATACAACCCATGATAAAAAATGGGGTAAATAGACAACGGTTTGAATTGATTTTTTTAACAGTTTAAGCCTAACTTCGTTTAATAAAATAGAGAATATAATCGCCATTAAAGTTCCTAACACTATTTTTCCAAGTGCAATAACAATGGTATTTGAAAATATTTGACCGATATCAGGTAATGAGAACATATAAACAAAATGCTCAAATCCAACAAATTCAGAACCTAACATTCCTTTTGCTGGAATATAATCTTGAAAAGCCATGATAATCCCAAACATTGGGATATAGCAGAAAATGAATAGAAAGATCATCCCAGGCAGCAGCATAAGGTGATACGAAGCTTCAATTTTAGTCAACTTTCTTCCTTTTTTCTTTTGCTTGATGAGTTCTACACTTGTATTTGCATGCTCTATCGGTTTCATAATGATTTTTCCCTCCTTATAGAATAAGGACTGCGGAGGCAGCCCTTATTTAGTATTCATTACTCCTCTTCAGCAAGTATTGCTTCAATTTCAGCGATGATTTCATCTCCTCCTTGACTTTTCCAATTTGATACAAATGTATCAAAATAATCAAGTGGCTTAGCACCTGTTACAATTTTAATGAAGTCTTCTTCTTCTAATTTAAGAAGGTTCGCTCCTTTTTTCTCTAATGTCTCCGTATTTCCGAAGTACACTGGCGTTACCCAATTGAATTTATCCTCTTTCGTCAGTTTATCGATCAATCCCATACCTTTTACTCTAGAGTGATATTTTGACCAATCTGCCGTATCAGCACCAGCAGGATTTTCGTTATATTTCATAATACTGGTTGCTGCATCTCTTGCTTCAGATGAAGCGATTTCTTCCATCTCAATTTCACCGTTTACTGCACCCATTATATTTGAATAGTCAAATAATAAATTATCAGATTTTAACACTTCGATATTAAATGGTCTCGTTGAACCATCAACACCAAGCTCTTTGTATTCTGCAACCTCTGGATAATCAGTTGCTAAGTCTTTCGAATTTGCCAGCTCGTCATAGAAGAGATTCAAAATCTCAATGGCCAATTCCGGATGTTCATAGTCTTTTCTGACAACAATAAATGCACCAGTTGGGTTCGTATGAGCGACGTTTACTTTTCCATTTGGATCCTCTAATGCATAAGCTTCGAAAACTGCATTCTTATCCATTTCTCTTACTGTTGATAATCCCCAATCCGGAATATGCCATGGACCAGTAACAATACCTGTTTGTCCGTTTGTTACAAGAGCCATGATGTCATCCCATGTTCTAGTTCCAAACTGCGGATCAAGGATCCCTTCCTTATACCAATCAGACAAAACACCTAGTGCTTGCTTTGTTCCCTCTGTTATGGAGCCATTTGTGATATTTCCGTTTTCATCTTCCAGCCAAAATCGAGGATAAGCATTAAAAATTCCAGCAATTGATGTCATATTAAGGGCAGAGCCTCCATAGCTTCCGGAATTTAACCAGTAAGCCAAAGGGATTCCGATAGGATTGCCTGTTTCTCCAGGATCATTTTCAATGAAAGCCTTCGCCGTTTTTTCTAGTTCATCTAAGGTAATGAGACGGTCGCCATCACGATCAATTTCTAGTCCTAACTTTTCCGTCCAGTCTTTTCTTATCCAAATCATATTAGGAGCTTCATCCCCAATTGTCGCTGGAATCGCCATTAGTCGCCCGTCAAATGATGCATCTTCCAAGCTTCGTCCATCATAAGAATCATATATTCCCTTAATGTAATCGCTTGCATTTTTATCATAAACATCTGTCAAATCTGCTATTAAATCATTCTCAACTAACTCTTTTAATTCTTCTCTTGAATCAACTCGCATCATATCCGGTAGTTCTCCAGAAGAAATAGCAAGTGCAACCTGTCTAGTATAATCTTCTCCTTCACCTTCAAAAGCATTTTCTATTTTCGCCCCTAATTTCTCTTCTACAAGACGGGTATAGGCATTATCTTCATAAGTATCACCTTCAGGTAATTTTGGATTTGCTGACGTTACACGTCCCATTTTAATGACTTTTTCTCCATTCTCCGATACAGAATCCGCAGCATTTGACGGCTCTTTTTCTACACATGCCACTAAAGAAAATGTCATAATAGATGCCATAGATAGCATGGTAATCCGCTTAAATAATGAGTTGCGCTTCATTCTTCTCCCCCTCGTATATCCCTTTTTGTTTATGCCATGTCATTGGCATACTTTTAGTGTAATTGTTTTAGCTTTCTTCAAAAATATTAAATAAACCGTTTTCATGTACATTTTTCCGGAAAATTTATCTCTAATTGTTTTTAAAAAAACCTCAATGATATAATGAACAAAGATTATATCTTGGAGGTAAAAATATGTATCGAATCTTAATTGCAGATGACGAAAAAGACGAACGAAACGTCATTCGTTTTCTACTAAATAAATACCGTTTTCAACTTGATATAATTGAAGCAAGTAATGGAAAAGAGGCTCTTATTCAGTTAGAAAAACAGCCTATAAATATTTTATTCACAGATATTAAAATGCCCTTTATAGATGGGATTGAGTTAGCCACAAAAGCTAGAGAACTTTATCCTGCTATTCAAACAATCTTTTTTAGTGGACATGATGATTTTGACTTTATAAAAAAGGCTCTTTCATTACGAGCTGTTGACTATATTTTGAAACCAATAAAACCTGATGAATTTCAACAAACACTTTGTTCAGTCATACAAAATATCAAGATTCAAGAGAAAGAACTAGCACAAATTGAAGCAAATACTGAGCTTCTTAAAACCCATGTTCTCAATCGTCTTATAAATAAGACTCCTTTGGAAAAGCTTAAAAATGAATACCCTTCCATAAATTTCGCCTATTTAAATGAATATTCTCACATGATTTTAATGCAATTTGATGAGCCATTTTTCGATCGTCTTCCTAACAATAAAGACACTCTTTTCTTTTATCAACAAATCGAGAAAGCCATTCTAAACTTCTCTTGCGACTTTATTGATCTTAATCCCTTTCAAATTCTATTATTAGTAAAGAAAAATAGGGAGAACTCACTAAACACAAAGCAGCTCCCAACAAGAATTCAAAAACAAATTCACGGAGGGTATGGTATAAACTGTTTTATCTCAATCAGTACTGAACTCTCATCACCTAATGACATGCCTAGATTATTTGAGCAGATGGAAAAGGATATTGAGGACCGTTTTTTTTACTCTAAAACATATGTTTATCCAAAAGATAAAACATCATCAGAAAGCATGGAATATCCTGAAACAGATGATGACCTCCTACAGGCCATACAAAATGCCATTAAATTTGCAGATATCGTTAGTTTTAGTGAAAATATGAATCTATTGTTCGAAAAGTACCGTTCAAATCTAGAAATATCTCATATATATGTGCGGTTTTTATTTTCAAAACTATTACAAATGCTTTGTTATGATCTACCCTTATATGATAAAAGAACAATTAATAAAACAATGGAGGCTATATATTCCTGTCAGCATTTTTTTGATATAGAAGAAATATTGATTTCAGTTCAAAATGAAATCATAAAAAGATTAGAGGAAGAAAGAAAATCCTCAAAACATGTTATCCAAATAGTAAAACAATATATACACGAACATTATCAAGAAGACTTATGCTTGAAGTTATTATCTGAACAAGTGTACTTATCACCCGGATATTTAAGTGAAATATTCATCCAAGAAACGGGTTGCGGAATCAATAAATATATTAAAAATCTAAGGATGGAAATAGCAAAAGATCTCCTCCATAGTACAAATATGAAAGTGAATGATATATGTCATAATGTAGGCTATCAAAATCTTTCATACTTCGTTCGTAGTTTTCGTGAACATTTCGGGGCAAGTCCGGAAAAATACCGTCAAATGGATAGAAATATGAAAGAGAACTCTTAGATATGCTAAATTTAAATGTTTGGTTTAAGAACTTAAAATTCAGAAATAAAATTTTATTTATCTGTTTACTATCGAGTCTACTTCCAGTCATTACTTTAGGGAGTTTTTGGTATAATCAGATACAACATCTATTCATAACACGCGAAAATGAAGTGTTAGATGAATCTCTTAATCAGGCAATCTCAAGTCTTGATTATAAAGTAAACACTTATTTCGATGCAATGAATCATATTGTTTGGAATGAAGATGTAAAAAGAGGGGTTACCTCTCATTATGACAATAACTATGAAATGTTTTTATTTTATCACTATACACTAGATCCACTATTAAACACTTCGAAATTTTTACAAACAGACATCAATAGAATTACGATATATAGTAATAATAAAATGCATTCACATGGTGAGAGCCTTCGTCCTTTATCAGATATTGAACAATACAGTTGGTTTGAAAGCATTTCGAAAGCGACCACACCAAAATTAATTGTATCGGCTAAAGATGAGACATTCGAGGTTGCGAGTCAATTATTTGATCGTCATCATAATACGACTAATATTGTTTACATGGATATCGATTATGAAAATGTGTTTGAATCAATGTCCACCTTATATGAAAACAACTATGGACTCATCATTCTTGATGAAAATGGTACCCCTGTGTTTCAAATGAACAAATTTTCAGAAGATAATATGTCCTTTGCGCTAACAGAAAACGAATTGCTAAAACGATTAAGCGAAAATTCATTAAAAGAACAGTACATATATAAGAAAGCTGAACTTTCACCCTATAACTGGACAGCATATCTATATCGTCCGATAGGTACAGTCTCTGCCTCTTCTTATGAACTTGAACTCACATTTTTTATCGTCGTTCTTTCTTCTATCCTAATCTTGTTTTTATCAATCTATTTTCTTTCAAAAGTGGTGGTCAGGCCGTTAATCATGCTATCAAAAAATATGGAACAGATTGAAAAAGGGGAATTAGTCGTAACTGTAACCAATACAGCCTCTGACGAAATCGGTCACCTAATTCAAAAATTTGGAAATATGGTTCATAAACTACAATCAATGATTAATGAAGTTTACAAGAGTAAAATCGCTCGACAAGAATATGAGATGAAAGCATTACAAGCCCAAATTAATCCTCACTTTTTCTATAATAGCCTTTCTCTAATAAACAGCAAGGCAATTATGGCCGATCAAGAGGATATTAGTCAAATGGCTCAATATCTTTCAACATTTTACCGAACAACATTGAATCAAGGAAGAAGTACCATCTCTGTCAAAGATGAACTTGAAAATACGACTTCCTACATTCAAATTCAACGAATGATGCATTCCGATTCATTTGAGGTTCATTGTGAAGTAGAGAAGGACATCCTTGATTACAAAATGATTAATCTTCTTTTACAGCCATTAGTAGAAAATGCCATCAATCATGGAATTGACCACAAAGAAACACCTGGTAAAGGGGTTTTAACAATATCAGGCAAACAAAATAAGGATAACTTAATTTTCACAGTATCTGATAATGGTTGTGGGATAGACCCAGAAAAGCTAGAAACAATGTTAACCAACAAGACAAAGGGATACGGGGTACGGAATGTCCACCACCGCGTACAACTTTCTTACGGGCAGGAGTTTGGGTTAGCTTATCAAAGCAAAATAAATGTAGGAACAACAGTAACTCTCACCATTCCTAAAAGACAAATAAAAATTAGTGATTAGGTTGCTTGCCGTATTATTAAAAGAGGCTCTATTCTAAATGATTGTTGTTTTTAAATCTGTTCTTTGAAAAAAAACTTAGTAGGTTGATTGGAGCGGAAGGTGCGAGACTCCTGTAGGAGCTGTGGGACAGGTGAGACCCCGCAGGCGCTTTGCGCTGAGGAGGCTCAAAAGCCCCCCATGGAAAGCGAAAGCATCCTGAAGCTCAAATCAACCACCTTATTATTTATTACAAAGCAACAAAGTTTTGGAAAACAGCCTTAAAAAAGAGCCTCTCACTTTAGTTTGTGAGAGGCTTATTTTATAACTTTTCCCCATTACTTTCTATCACGTCTTTATACCAGTAGAAAGACTTCTTCTTTTTCCGCTCTAATGTGCCGCTGCCATCATCATGTTTGTCCACATAAATATATCCATAGCGTTTGGAGAATTCGCCTGTTGACATGCTGACCATATCAATACAGCCCCAGCTTGTATAGCCCATTAAATCCACACCGTCTTCGATTGCTTCACCCATTGCTTTGATGTGCTCACGAAGATAATCAATTCGATAGTCATCATTGATAGAGCCGTCCTCGTCGACTTTATCATAAGCTCCTAATCCATTTTCTACGACAAATAGCGGTTTCTGATAGCGATCATATAATTTGTTTAAACTGATACGCAATCCTTCTGGGTCAATTTCCCATCCCCAGTCACTTGCTTCTAAAAATGGATTTCTGATTCCTCCGATAATATTCCCTTCGGATGATTCTTCATCAGTTTTCACTTTCTTCTCCGTACGGGACATATAATAACTAAATCCAATATAATCAACTATGCCTTCTTTTAATAGTTCTAAGTCACCATCTTGAATATCCAATTCGATATTATGCTCTTTAAAATACCTCTTAATAAAAGCAGGGTACTCTCCACGGACTTGAACATCTCCACAGAAATAATTAAAAAGCTGTTCCTCTTGGAGAGAATACATAACATTTTGCGGATTGCTGTCAAAAGCATAGACTGGTGCAAAAAGGATCATACAGCCAATTTGAGAATCAGGGATGATCTCATGGCATGCTTTAACCGCGATTGCACTTGCAAGGAATTGATGATGATATGCTTGGAAAGTAGGCTGGTATTTGTCCTCTTCCTTTTGAATGGAAAATCCAAGACCATTAATTGGCATGACCAAACCACTATTGATTTCATTAAATGTCATCCAAATCTTGACCTTGTTTTTATAATGATTAAAAATTGTTTTCACATATCGTTCAAAGAAGGTAACTACCTGACGATTTCTCCAACCGCCGTATTCTTTAACTAAATGCAGAGGCATTTCATAATGAGAAATTGTGACAACTGGTTCAATTCCATACTTATGCAATTCATCAAAAACACGGTCGTAGAAGTCCAGTCCTTCTTGATTTGGCTCTGTCTCATCACCATTTGGAAAAATTCGCGTCCAGGCAATCGACATGCGGAATGCTTTGAATCCCATTTCTGCAAACAAAGCAATATCCTCTTTATATCGATGATAAAAGTCAATTGCTTCATGATTTGGATAATAATATTGATCAGGATGGATTTCAAAATCAAAACCAGGTTTTACTAAGAATTCATATCGAGCTTTACCTCCCGGAAGAACATCAGCGATATTTAACCCTTTATTTCCTTCATTATATCCGCCTTCAATTTGGTTAGCTGCTGTAGCTCCTCCCCATAAAAAACCTTCAGGAAAAGGATAACGTGTCATTTTGTTTACCTCCAGATTCTATTCCATTTTAATATTGACTTTATTAGTCAATTTATTAGTAAAGACTTATTGCAATACAAAAAGCATACTTACATTTAGAAAGATAGTAAACGGTTGAAGGGTTGATAGGTTTTTGTCACGCCAAAAGATACTTGTTTCATCTGTGTAACACTGTGTTTTTATGAAAACAGTAAGGATGACCATGACTCATAATAGAACGGAAAATTGCTTCAATAAAAGATGTATAATAATATAGAATGTACTATTCACAACGCAATTTTTATCATAGTTGGAGGATTTCGTTTGAATTTTATTATAGAAAAATATAAAACAATCACTCGTAAACAATTCTTTTTATCCCTAATACTAGTCATTTCTTTTATCGTATCGGTTATCTTTGTTCATCACAATTATTCATTTTACGATCGTCCAATTGCTGAAGTAATAAAAACTGAACTAAAAAATACAACTGACGTTATGGACATTTATGATAATAAAGATCAGCTTTTCACCCAGCATATTATCGCTAAAATAAAAAACGGTGATAACAAAGGACAGCTTGTCCATTTAACAAACGAATATTCAACTTCCAAAGCTTATGATCAGGAATTTCAAGTGGGACAGAACGTATTTGTTTCTATAGATCAGAGCAATGAACATACATATTTAACCGGCACAATTAAAGATGTCAAACGTGATACTTATGTTGTTTTAGTCGCATGGATTTTTGCTTTTATTCTTTTAATTGTAGGGCGAAAACAAGGTTTCTTTTCAATGATCAGTCTAATAATAAATGCTGTACTGTTATCTTATGCATTAGATATTTATCTCAATAATCCAGAATGGAACCTTATCATCATATGTAGTATAGCCGTCCTATTATTTACCGTTATCTCTTTGTTACTCGTAAATGGTTTAAATGAAAAGACCTATGCAGCCATCATCGCGACGATACTTGGAACTTTTCTATCATTGTTAATTTCCTATCTTGTTATTTGGCTAACCTCAGAAGAAGGACTCCGCTATGAAGAGCTTCAATTCATAACCCGTCCTTACCAGATGGTGTTTATGGCAGGTTTATTCATAGGTTCCTTAGGAGCAATCATGGATGTGGCTATTACCATGTCTTCTTCTATTTTTGAATTGTATGAGAAAAATAACAACATTCCCCTAAAAGCACTAAAAAAGTCAGGAATGGAAATAGGTAAAGATATTATGGGGACGATGACAAATATTTTGTTTTTTGCATATATAAGCGGCTCGATTCCAATGCTGATCCTATATTTAAAGAATCATTCACCATTAGGGTACACTCTTTCAATGAATCTTTCCTTAGAATTAGCCAGGGCACTTGCAGGCGGGATTGGAATTGTGATAACCATTCCAATCGGTCTATATACAGCGATATTTTTCGTTAATAGAAAGAGGGGTAGAATATGAATGCATTAGTAATACTTGCAGCCATTTTATTTCTATTAATGACGCTTGTCGGAGGAAAAAAGGGAATACGATCTTTTTTAGCATTGTTCTTCAATTTTGCTGTCATTTTTATGATCATTTTCTTTATGAATGATCCAAACATCAATCCAGTTATTCTAACAATCATTGCAAGTACTGTTATTAGCTGTATTAATCTTTTTTATATCAATAAAGTGAACAATACAACAATACCTGCGTTTATTTCGAGTATTATTTCTATCGTCATCTTACTCTTATTGATTATCATCTTGACTGAGAAAGCGATGATTCAAGGGTTTGGTGAAGAAGAAATTGAGGAACTTAGTATTTTTTCTCTTTATATCGGAATCGATTTTACAAAAATCGCTGCCTCTGTCATTATCATGAGTACGATCGGGGCCATTACGGATACTGCAATCGCTGTTTCATCTCCAATGAGAGAAATACATTTTCATCATCCTGCCATTAGTCGAAAAGATTTATTCACATCAGGATTAAGTATCGGAAAAGATATTTTAGGAACAAGTACGAATACATTATTTTTTGCCTTCTTTGGCGGGTATTTAGCCTTACTTATCTGGTTCAAAGATTTATCCTATTCAGCGGGGGAAATTGTGAATTCAAAAATATTTAGTGCTGAGATGATCACTTTACTTTGTGCCGGAATTGGGGTAACAATGGTCATTCCGATCACCTCATGGATTACAGCATTGTATTTACTAAAAAAATAAGAAAAGACTATCTTTCAAGAAAAGTAATCCCCTATTAATATGATGGCGCACCTCATTTTTTGAAGTGCGTCCGTTTTTTGTATGACAAATGGCCTGTTTCTTCATTTAATCTATCATCTTTTGAAGGACAAAAAATCCCGTTGTTCACCTTATATATATAGTAAGGAATTTTCTCTGACGGAGAAAAGATGAAAAAGGGTGACGATATTGAAGATGAACGAAGCAATAGAGATGCTCAAAAAAGCAGGAGTCTCTGAAAATATAAGAACACTCACAATTAGAAAATGGATAAAAGAAGGAAAGATCACGTCAGACGAAGAAAATATATACACTGTCGATGATCAAACAACCGAGTTATTACAAAACACATTGCGAAATGAAAAAAATGAGATCATTAGGCAATTTCAATCGAAATTAAAAGTACAGGAAGAATATATTGAAGGAATCAAAGCCCTTCATGAAAATTCAACAAGTGTATTTTTAAAGCAAAGAGAAAATCTTCATCAAGAAATTTCACATCTAAAAAAGGAAAAAGATGATCTCCAAAAGGAAGTAAATTCTTTATTAACAGAAAATATACGTTTAAGAAATGAACTAATTGAATACAAGGAAAAGTCCCTGAATACCAATTCCAGTAAGGGCCAGGAACAAAAAAAAGACACAACATCCCCCTTACATCAGATCCGTTTCCCATTACAAGAATATCGGGATAAATTAGGACTATCTAAACTGGCTGGTAAGAAAGAAGTTGTGGCCGCCTATAAGGATTTATTAAAGTTATCCCACCCAGATCATGGCGGCCATCTTAAATCCTTTCAATACATAAAAAGTGATTTTGATCAATTCAAGAAGGATTTCAAAGGAAGGTAACGATTCAAAAGGTTGAATCTCAAAGCTTTAGATGTCTAATCCTTTCAAAAAGATAAGCGTTAGCCCTTCTAAGACTAACGCTTATCTTTATTAAACCAAATTTTTTGACAGAGATACTCCTTCATTAAATTCCTCCATCGTCAAATCATGGTTAATGCCTGCTGCCGCACGGACCCCTTGTCCTGCAGCGATGATTAACTGTGCAGGACCGGAAAAAGTCATATCCCCTGATGCATATACCCCTTCAATGTTCGTCCTTCCTAAACCATCCACAATTATTCCATTATTTTTATTCATCTCACACCCAAGAGTGTGTGCAAAATTATTTGGTTGTTCAAGTTCTGTTGTAACAAACCCGCCTACCCGGTCCATGTCTGTACCATCTTCAAAAAATACCTTTTCTAACTTCCCATTAGCTCCGCTTAATTTTTCAATTCGTTCCTTCTTTATGATAACTCCTTTACTTTTAAGTAATTGTTCATCATCTGCTGAAAGAATAGGTTGACCGTTCGAACAAAGAACTAAATCATTACTCCATTGATAGATGGTTTTTGCCAAATGGGAGGCATTGCTGTTTTCAGCAATTAACACTAAAGGTTGATCTCGTAGTTCCCAACCATCACAATAAGGACAACTAAATAAGCTCTTACCATAATACTCTCTAATTCCTTTTACATTTGGCAAGCTCTCTTTAAGACCTGTTGCCAACATCACTTTTCTACTTAAGAATGTTTTTCCTTCTTGTGTGGTGAGTCTAAATATAGAGCTACTTTCTTTCTTTACTTCAACAATTTTCACCTTTTCTACTTGTACTGATGGATATTTGCTAATATCTTGATGGGCGAAATCTCTGAACTCACTTGGGGAAACCCCATCTCTTGTAATAAAACCATGCGATTCCTGTGTAACCGCATTTCTTGGTTTATTATGATCAAAAAGGATGACCTTTCTTTTTGCTCTCCCTAATACAAGCGCTGCATTCAATCCTGCAGGTCCGCCGCCAATAATCGCACAATCTAGCATCGATTTTCCTCCTTACGTTTTATTGTAGATATTAAAGATATGTTAAGTCTATAATTGAGATAAAAAAATTAATTAGCGACAGAATTTATACTATCAGCCATTTTTTGATCCACCCTTTTGACCAGATCCTCAATTGTTTGAGTTTTTAGATAATCTTCCATTTTCTGTTCAGCATCATTCATTACTTTTTCAATTAAGCAGTTTTGTCTATTATGCAGTTGATGATCTAAGCTGCAATTGAACAATGAGGAAGTCCCCTCAATCGCATGAATGATATCAAGGAATGTGATATCTTTTATATTTTTTATTAATTTATATCCACCCTTTACCCCTGTCACTGATTCAATAAAACCAGACTTAACTAAAGTGGTTAGTACTTTAGAAAGGTATGTTGGCGACACTTTTTGTACCTCTGCTAAAGGCTTTACCCCAATTGTTTTACCAGATGGCAAAAGCGCCAAATAAACAATTGTATGGAGGGCATAATTCGTTGCTTTAGAATATTTCACTTGCCTACCTCCTAATTAAAGACTTAATGTATCTATAATATCTCTAATAATAACGATAAGTCAAGTTATGAAAATGCAATCAAGAATAATTACTTAACTATCTTAAGATCAAAAATCACTAAACATGTATTTCTTAGATCTAATATTTACACTCAAAACAAGCCCAATAGCGATCATATTTGTAATTAAGGCACTTCCACCGTAACTGATAAACGGAAGGGCAAGACCTGTAATTGGCATGATTCCAATTGTCATTCCGATGTTCTGAAAAACTTGAAAGGCAATAAGGCCAACACAACCGCAACAAATATAATATCCAAACAATGTTTGCGCCTTAAAGGCAATATTGATCATTCTATAAATTAATAGAAAATATAAACTAACTAGAGTAGCTGCCCCGATAAACCCAAATTCTTCACCGATAACAGAAAAGATAAAATCCGTATGTGCCTCTGGAACTCGTCCACTTTGTACCTGAATTCCTTGATTAAAACCAGCTCCTTGCATTTGGCCAGATCCAATTCCACTCAATGCTTGTGTTAATTGGTATCCGTAGCTGGAAGCAAAATCATATGGATTTAACCAACCATATATCCTTTCCAGTTGATGCGGCTTAATTATTTTTATAAATATAGAAAAATTGTGTTGGTGTAAGTAAACCAGGTAACCAATCATTCCAACAAAACCTGATAGCAACAATAAAATCATCTTATAAGGAATACCTGAAACAACGACCAATGAAAAAGAAATGGCCGCTATAACAAGGGCAGACCCTAAATCAGGTTGAACGAGTATCAACATAAATGGAAGAATTGTATAAAAACCTATCTTTATTGTAATCGGGATACTTTCTAAAAAAAATAATCGATTTGTTCCTAATTTATTTAATAAAACGGCTAGAAACAGAATAACAAATACCTTCATAAACTCAGAAGGCTGGAGTTCAAAAAAACCAAAACTAATCCATCTTTGCGAGCCATTTTTAAATGTACCAAAAAAATGTACGACTATTAATAAGACAAGTCCTATTACATAAAAAGGGGTTGCAAATCGCTCAAGCAACTCATAGTCAAATACCGCTACAGCTGCCATAATGGTCACCCCAATTATGTACCATATTAATTGCCTTTTTACAAAGTAAAACGGGTCACTTGTTTCATATTGACCAGAACCGCTATATACGGCAACCAAACTAATAATAAACATGCAAAACACTATTAATAATAGTAAACTATCTACAGTTGATTCTCTTTGATTCAAATCTATCTTCCTCTCAAGTTTTCCCTTCCCCCTGCTTCATCATAGACTATTGTTCATCCTTCCCTGCACCTTCATCATTTGATGAGAGAAACTCCTTTAATGCCTGTTGATTTTTATCAAAATCTATACTTAATACCTGACCAACGTTAACCGTTTTATCCTCATATGAATTTTGAACAGGGATTCGAATACTTTCCACCGATCTTGACTTTTCAGTCATTAAGCCTTTCCCAATTGACAGAAGTGTCGGGGTATCGACATTTGTGCCAATGTAAGGATCTGCCATCCCAATGATCTTAGGCATATTCACTAAGGTTTGAAAGCTTACTGCTTGTGCCAAAACCTTCTTTACCACTTCCTGCTGTCTCTCAACTCTTCCAAAATCACTTAATCGGTCATGTCGGAATCTTACATATCCTAGAATTTCTTCTCCATTCAATACTTGGGTACCAGGATGAAGTGTCATCCCTATTCCGTGGGACATCTCGTATGGGATATCAACCTCAATTCCATTTGGCACGATCAAATCTATTATTTTTATAAACCCCTCAAAATCAACAACTGCATAATAGTTGATGTCTATATCAAAATTTTCTTTAATCGTTTTTCTAACTAATTCTGGACCACCAAACGCAAATGCAGCATTGATCTTCTGCTTTCCATGTTCAGGAATATCTACATATGTATCTCTCATAATTGAGGCAATCTTCATCTGCTGAGTATTTTGACTATAATGAGCAATCATTAAAGTGTCTGAACGAGCGTGTTCTTCTCCTCTTGAATCACTGCCGATTAAAAGGATATTAATTTCCCCAAATTTAGGTTCAGAGCCTTGAAATTCACCAAAGACAGTTTCATCCTCTTTATATAACCCATTACTCGCTTCTGATAACCCGCTATTATATTGATAAACACAATATCCTACTACAATTAGGCTTAACAGTAGCATGATTCCTATTAATCTTATAGCAAACCTCTTTTTTCTCTTTACACTACTTCTTTGTTCCAAAATAAACATCTCCAAGCAATTTATATATTCAAATGATCATTTCTAGCAAATAGATAATTTATTGATAGTTTTACGGCCATTGCGTCATCTAAGAAACCTAGAGGAAAAAGATAATCTGGAATGACATCTACAGCCGTTATAAAATAAATAAGTACGCCACCCATGATCATTAATTCACTTGTTGTTCCTTGGCCATAAATAAACTTCTTATACATGTCTTTCAATTGATTGATAAATGGACCAACACTACCAACTTTATTTAACTTCTTCTCAAATTGCTGAAGGATATTATCTTTTCCCTCTTCTGTTTTCGAAAATTGTTGATAAGATGTAAGCTTTTCTTTAATACTCTCGATTGAATATGAGCTTGAATACGACTCTGACGTTTCGAGAATATCTTGAATACTATCAATAGACGAATGCATATCGGTATTTATTTGTTTTTTTTCTTCAGCATTCAACTCAAAGCCGGCAGCAACAAACAGGTCTTGAACGGATACATTGAGAGTTTTTGCAAAAGCTTGTAAATGTTCTGGTTTAGCTCTTCTTTTTCCATTCATTATTCTAGAAATCGTAGCCTTATCAATTTGAGTACGTTCACTAAATTTCCTTATCGATAGGGAGCGTTCTTTTAATAATTGTTTAAGTAATAGTCCAAGATCATGATTATTCAATTGTTCTACCATTCCTTATCACCTTTATCTATTAACCTTGCATTTCTAAAAGAAATATATCGAACCGTTGACATTTTGTCAACACACTAGTTTAGGAGATCTTAAACTATCATTTATCCTGGGTATAAAGTTATGTGGAAAAATTCAGGGATGAAAACGTTGATACTACGAACACCTTTAAAATAGGGAAAACTCATATCGAAGGAAAGGATGATTCTTGTTTCTCCCCTTTTAATAACTCCCTATTTATCCGCTTTTGAACGAAAAGGCGGTATTTGTGTTTCTTCATTTTAGTTACATTACATTTTCCAATAACATAACGAACATCTGTGTTTTTCTCAATAAGTGCTTGATATTTATTATTGGAGAGATAGTCATTAAACCATTCGTATCTTTTTAGATATGTTATATTTTTTTCAATTTCCTCTTCATTTACTTCCTTTGTAAAAGATAAGAAAAGCTGACCGATTGCTCCTAATAATTCAAGGAATGTTCCCATTTACACCGCTCCTTTTACTTTTCTATTTATTCTTACGTTTTATCTTTATAATAGTTTCAGTTTTTAAGAGGTGAATCATATACAAAAAAGCACCCTTAGGGAGACTTTAGTCTCTACTCTTTAGGGTACCGTTTATTTTACTGGTTAACGTTCTATTAAAAAATTGAAATGAGCTCTTTTGTATAAGGATGTCGACCTTTTTTTAACAAATCACTACCATTAAATTGATCGACAATGGTCCCTTCTTTCATGACCATAATCCGCTGACTCATTTGATTAACAGCTGCTAGATCATGTGAAATAAACAAGTAAGAGAGATTTAGCGTTTCACGAAGCTCTGTTAGTAAACTAAGCACTGCTCCTTGCGAAATGACATCAAGGCTTGCAGTTGGCTCATCTAAAACAATGACCTCAGGTTCAATGCTGATTGCACGGGCTATGGTTACACGTTGCCGCTGTCCTCCACTTAATTCATGGGGATATCGATTGGCCAAATCCGCTGACATCTCAACAGCTTCAAGAAGCTGCTTTACAAAGGCATCCTTTGAGGTATATGAAAAATAGCTGAGGTTTATTTCATTACGATACTGAGCATAAGGGTCAATCAGTGAGTCCTTTATTTTAAGCTTTGGGTTTAAAGCTGCTGATGGATTTTGAAAAACGATTTGAATCTTTTTTCTAAAAGGGTGCAACTGACGTCCATGAAGATGATCTATTCTTTCACCCTGAAAAAAGATCGAACCACTGTCAATAGATTCAATCCTTAGCAAGCAACGAGCCAGCGTGCTTTTCCCACAGCCGCTCTCACCTACAAGCCCAAGACACTCCCCCTTGTTCAATTCAAATGAGAGGTTATTTACCGCTGTTTTTCCTCCATAATAGGATTTGGTTAATTCTTCTACAGTTAACAGACTCATATAGTTCCTGCCTCCTGTAACCCCGATGCCAAGCCGCGTCCTAGTTTAGGGGCAGCTTGAATTAACTGCTTTGTATATTCATGTTGCGGATGGTCAAGAATACGATGTTTCCCACCTGATTCAACGATTTGCCCTTCCTTCATGACAGCCAGACGAGTAGCATAGCGTTTGACATGACGCCAATCATGGGTGATGAATAAAATTGCACAGCCTGTTTCTTTTTGTCGCTTTGCTAGTAATTCTAGAATCCTGTGCCCGGAGACACTATCTAGTGCCGTCGTTATTTCATCTGCAATTAATAAATCAGGAGACAGCAAAAGCGCCAGAGCTATTGATACACGCTGGAGTTGTCCACCGCTTAGCTGAAATGGGTATCGTTTGTACAAATCTTCATCCAGCCCAACTGAATCAAGAGCAGAGATTGAATTTGTTTTCCGGGTTTCCCTATCAAGAATACCATGGGCTCTCTGATATTCTTCAAAATGCTGACCAATTGTTCTAAAGGGTGTAAAAGAGCCTTGATAATCTTGAAAAATATACGATAGTTTTCGGCCGCGAATTGTCCTCATCTGTTTTGACGATAAAGACATCAAATCTTTATCTTTAAAAAGAATCTTTCCTTCTACCTGCAAATTCGGCGAAAGCATTTGTCCAATTGCTTGTGAGAGCAAGCTTTTTCCGCTCCCGCTTTGCCCCACCAATGCATACCACTCTCCATTACGAATAGAGAGTGATACGTTATCAACAATTTTCTTTTCTCTGCTGCTAATCGATATTTCCTCAATTGATAAAATCATTGCTGCACCTCCTTCTTTACATCAAAACGGTCACGTAAATAATCACCCAACATATTCGTTAGCAGGACAACTGCCACTATAGCTAAACCAGGATAAATCATTAATTCCGGTCTTGACTGAAAGTACGGGCGTGAGTCGTTTAGCATCGCTCCCCATTCCGGGTTTGGGGGCTGTGTCCCAAGTCCAATATATGAAAAAGCAGAAATAAGCAAAATAATCTTGCCAAGATCAAGACTTGCAAGCACAAGCACATGCCCGACAATATGGGGAAATAAATGCCTTTTCATAATTTTACTCATCGATAATCCATTCGTTCGAGCAATTAGCACATAATCTTTTTGAGACTCCGATAAAACCGTACTGCGAACA
Organism: Metabacillus sp. RB-C-LZQ-3-1; assembly: GCF_058315175.1. Classification (NCBI taxonomy): domain Bacteria; kingdom Bacillati; phylum Bacillota; class Bacilli; order Caryophanales; family Bacillaceae; genus Metabacillus; species Metabacillus sp. RB-C-LZQ-3-1. Next base: position 71,350 of record NZ_JBZFLI010000015.1, read on the forward strand.
AGTCGAGCATAACTAACCCATTTGACCATCACAATAGCGAGTACAAGGTTGCCAATCCCCGGCCCAAGTATTCCGCTCAGAACAATTGCGACAATCGTGTCTGGGAATGCTAAAAATCCATCGGCAATTCTCATAAATATCCGATCAATCAATCCCCGCTTAAATCCAGCTATAAGACCAAACGGAATTCCAATCAAAAGAGCCACAGAAAGTGCCATCAAGCTGTAACCGATCGTCTGTTGACCACCTAACAAAAGCCTTGTTAATACATCCCGGCCAAGTTGATCTGTTCCAAGCGGATGCTGTAGGCTCACTCCCTGAAGACGTCCATTGAGATTCGTTAATGTTGGATCGTGACGTAAATAAAAAAAAGTATAAATGGCAACAGCAAAAACAAAAAATACGCAAATAAGCGCCAATACCCCTTGCCATCTGTACTTTTTTTTCTTTTCCAAGCGTACCGACAATCCTTTCATTAGTTGGTCCCTCTTTCTTTTAGTTTTATTTCAGGGTCTAAATACCGGTAAGATAGATCTACACATGTATTTACGATAAAAACAATGATCGCCATGATTAAAATATATCCTTGGATTAGGGGATAATCACGTTGACGTATCGAATCAACAACAAGCTTTCCTATCCCTGGATATGCAAATAAAACCTCTATGACCACTACACCACCAATTAAGCTTCCTAAGCTGACTCCAAATACCGTAATAACAGGCGGGAGACTTTGTCGAAATGCATGGGCTAGAAAGATACGCGGTTCTGACAGCCCTCGGGCTCTCGCTGCACGAATAAATTCCTGACTAAGCGAATCAAGTAAGCTAGAACGAAGTAAACGAACATATACACTTGATATAGCCAGTCCTAGTGTCAGTGACGGCAGGATCAATGAAACAAATCCATCTCTTCCCATGGTCGGAAGCCAGTTAAAACGTACACCGAATAAATCGATAAAAATCAGCCCAAGCCAAAAGCTTGGGATCGCCGCGCCAAGAATAGATAATATTCTACTAACCTGATCAATCCAGCTATTTCGATAAAGGGCAGATAATGATCCTAATGGAATGGAGACAGCGAGCATAACAATTAACGAACCAGCAGCTAATTCGATCGTAGCCGGCAACCCCATTAAAATCATATCCATTACAGGCTGGCCTGTGACATATGACTCCCCAAAATCAAGTTGAATAAAATTAAGCAGCCAATGCCCATACTGAATAAGCAATGGCTTGTTAAATCCCATCTCTTCTTTTAATGCCTCTACTTGTTCCTGACTAACTGATAGCTCATCAACATTCAAAATTGTCAAAACAGGATCACCAGGTGCAAGCCGAACAAACAAAAAACTGACAAATGTAATAAATAACATAAAAAACAGAACTTCCAAGAACTTTCTGGATAGAATTCGAATCATTTACTTCACATCCAACTCGTTTGTAATCATATAATACTCACTTCGCGTTGTTACCCAATTCTTCACTTTGTTATCGTTATAAGCAACAATCGTCGAGGGATGCAAGACAAAGGAATTAATCACATGATCATAGACAAAATCAGCGGCCTGCTCTGAAAGGGCAGCTCGTTCGTCTTGATCGACAGTTTGATTAAGCTTGTCAATGATTTCAGTCAATTCAGGCTCGTGAGCTCCACTAAAGTTAAGGGCTCCAGTCGGGTGATAGGTTGCATTTAAATAATAGCCTGCATCACCACGCGGAGCTGTTAAATTACTATAAGTAGCCAAATCCCAGTCACGGTTTGATGCCATGTATTCCTCAGGTGTATCGATCTGGCGAATGTCTACTTCAATTCCAATTTGCTTTGCATCTGATTGAAATACTTGAGCAATTAATGGCAAGTCTGCTCTTGCGCTATAGGTTAATAGAGTAAATGTGAGAGGTTCTCCATCTTTTTGCATGATTCCGTTTTTAAGGGTATAGCCTGCTTCTTCTAAGTATTTAACAGCTTGATCTGATCCAGTTTCTCTTTTTTCATACGATGGGGCGAATGGCAGTGATGGTAAAAATGGCCCAACGGCAGGTTCTGCATAGCCTAAAAGAATCGTATCAACAATCTCCTGGCGATTAATCAATGCATCCACAGCGCGACGCACATTGATATCCTGCATGCTTTCACGTTCCATATTCATCGTCATTTGATGTACGCGGAATGTCGCAGTCGATTCAACTTCTATACCGCCTTGTGCTTGAAGCGATTCCAAGCTTTCGACCTCTGGACGATAAACGATGTCCACTTGCCCAGATGTAAGAGCAAGTGAACGAGCATTTGCATCTTCATTAAAAGCGAATGTTACGGAGTCAAGTTTTGAAGCTCCATCCCAATAATTATCATAGCGCTCAAGCTCAAGTTTACTTCCAGGTGTAAATGACTTTAAGATAAAAGGTCCAGTTCCAACCGGTTTATTGACAATATCCTCTTCTGTTACATCAATAATCGAAACATTTGGGTTAACAAGTTCTGAAACAAACTCTGGAAAAGGCTCCTTCGTAGAAATATGCAATGTATAACCATCTGCCTCAATCTTATCGATTTTGAGTGCGTTTTGAATAGCAACACTCTCCTGTAAAGCACGTTCAAGCGAGGCTTTTACTGCTAACGCATCCATTTTCTTACCATTTTGGAATGTCACATCTTCACGAAGTTTAATTGTCCAATGCTTGCCATCCTCACCTTCCCAGCTCTCTGCTAGCCAGGGTGCAATTGTTAAATTTTCTTCATCTAATCGAACCAAAGTTTCAGTTATTCCTGCTCTTAACGGAATATAACTTGAGTCAACATGGGGATCTAGAGAATTAGTGGAGAAATTATAAAGAAAACTGATATGCTTCTCTTTTGAGTTATCCCCTGCAGTACCTTCTGATCCCATACAACCACTTAGCAAGAAGACACATGCGAATAAAATACTAAACTGAATTCTTATGTATTTATGAAAACTATTAATCCTTAACGAGCTATTTATTAAATTCATAGTCATTCTCCTTTGGAAAATCATAATCATTTCGATTTAGATTCTATCGTAATGATTACGATTTGACAAGGGCAAATTTTCATAAAAAGATTTATTGCTGTTTTTAGCTATGCTTCTATTAAGTATTCAATATATGCACAATACTAGTTACATAACAACAAAGTTTACGAAAACTACCTTTTTTGATAAGGCTGTTCTCGCATACTTTATTGTTTATCATGCAGGTAACGTGAGAAAGGCCGTTCATTGCGCTCCAGACATTTTCTTTCCGCTACCTCCCGCAGGGGTCAAGTGTCTTCCGCTCCATTCCACTAATCTTTTAAAAATTAGTATTCAATAGCAACAATCTTTAAGAAAACAGCCTTTAAAAAAGACCATTCTACGTGTAGAATGATCCCAAGGTTCTTCACTTACTTGTTTTCCTGAGGCTGAATAAATTTATTCAAGCTTCTGATTTTTTCAACTATGTATTGAAAACCGTATAATAGGTACGCTTTATAATGAATATAAATAAAGAACTGTATATGGTTTAACCTATTTAACCGTATGATTTTAAATTTTTTAAGAATATTCATTAACACAAAAGCAAAGGCTCCATCTGCAATCGCATTAAGCGTGATAAACTTTTTAAAGTTTCCGTATGAATACTTAAGTAACCACATGGAAAGAGGCATATATGGGCCGACACTAAAAGGCAGCTCGTCTTTTATGAATGATTTGCGCTTATCATAAAACTTCCACCAATTTCGTTTGTTTCCATACAAATGATTCATAATCTCAAACACGATAATAAAAATCCCTGCCAAAGAATAGCGCTTAACACTTTTCTTTCCTATGAATAATAATGTTAACCATGGAAAGATGATGATAGATAGATTAAACAGTAAATGCCTCTTCGTCACACAAAACCACCTCAACTACTTTTTACTCCTATACAGAATATCCAATTCCTAATAAAAACAACGCTGATTTGGGAAGTTTTTAAATTTGAAATGAATATTTTAAAAAAGCAGTAAAAAGGTAAACACCTGAAAATTCAAAACTCAGAACCCCTACTTCTTCTTCCTCTCTTCCCTAACTGATAAAATATGAGCTTCAGCACCGTAGTTTATTCGAATGGTTTTTCTGGCGTCCACGGGTGTTCTCGCTGTGACAGGTTCCCTTAGCTTTTCTCCTTTTATTTCCATCTCTACAATAAAACATTTTGAACCGCATCTCATATAGATTCCTCCTTTCTAGCAAAAATACGATGCATCTTCACACTCTTAAAAAGCTGGAGGGGTGACTGAAAATAAGATAGCTGCGTTTTTATTAAATGGATTTTCCCACTTATGCTTCATATGTTTTGGAATCCTGACACTATCACCTGCTTCCAATATGTATTCTTCGTCATTTAAATAAATTTTCATTTTCCCTTCCAAAACAAAGGCAACCTCTTCTCCTTTATGTTCCAATAGCTTCTCAGAGGATGATGTATTTGGGGGAAGATTCATAATGGCAGTTGCCAAGGTTCCTGTAAACTCTGGAGAAACGAGCTCATACGATACATTCTCTACCATCATCTTCGTTCTTTGATTAGACCTCACCACTAAATCCGATGTATTTATTTCCTCTAGTAAAAAACTAAATGTGGGAACCTCAAGAACTTTGGCCAAAACCTTAAGAGTTTGAATAGACGGATTCGCTAATCCCCTTTCAATCTGACTTAACATAGAAGGTGTGATCTCAGCTAATTTGGCTAACTCCCTGCTGCTTAATCCTTTCTCCTTCCTAAAACGCTCAACCTTTTTTCCGATATCTATATTTTCCATTGTTACAACCCTTTCTATTTAAATATAATTTAATTAAATTAAATAAAATTAAACTATATCTGTTAAATGCGTTAAACTAAATTTAATAATAATTAAATTATATTTTATCCAATCCCTTGTAACAAGATCATAAAGGAGTGATAAAAATGAATGATTTTTTTACTTTTTTAGTCCTATCACTATTTGTTGTGATGAGCCCTGGTATCGATACAGCACTTATTACAAAAAGAACAATTGCTGACGGAAGAAAGAATGGCTACAAAATGGCATTAGGTATTACAACTGGCTCTCTCGTCCATACAATCGCTGCTGCATTTGGTCTTTCAGCCATTCTTGTCCAATCAGTTATTGCGTTTGAAATCGTAAAATATGTTGGTGCCATTTATTTGATCTATCTTGGCATTTCTTCTTTTATTACAAGAAAGAAAAATAAAGCCGCTATCCAAGAAGCTCCTATGAGGAAATCAGCTTTTAAACAAGGATTATTATCAAACGTACTAAACCCAAAAGTGGCGATGTTTTTTATTACCTTTCTCCCTCAATTCGTAAAATCCGGAACAGATGTTACGATTCAACTCATTTCAATGGGCGTTATTTATACCTTTCTTTCAATCAGCTGGTTTTTTCTGTACGTGTTCTTTATCAACTATCTTCGTGAATGGCTCATGTCGGAAAAAGTACAAAAGATCATGGATAAGACGACTGGTCTGATCTTAATAGGTTTTGGTTTGAAGCTTGCATTAGAAAAACAACAATAATGAATGACGATAAATGGAGTATGAGACACCGAAGCTTTTACTGAGCTTGTCATAAATTTCGATGAAAGGAACAAAATGAATGTTTAGTCAAAATCAGATTCTTTACCATCGTACAAATAATCGATTTTTCCCATTTATGTTTTCATAAAGTTCAACCGTTAAGTTAAGCATATTGATGTACAAATCAAATTTGTTATTTTAACATAGCACTATTCTTATAAAGGAGGGAAAATAAATTGAACGAGCGCAGCAAACCTTTATTATCTCCATATACATTACCGAATGGAGTAGAATTAAAAAACCGTATTGTCATGGCACCGATGACGAACTTTTCTTCTAATCAAGATGGAACGGTTACTGATGCAGAAGTAAACTATTATGTTAGACGTTCTAAAGGAGTTAGCATGGTTATTACAGCTTGTGCCTATGTGACTCCAAATGGAAAAGGATTCCATGGAGAATTTGGGGCAGACTCCGATGAGATGATCCCCAGCTTAAGAAAGCTTGCATCAAGCATTAAAGAGCAGGGTGCAAAAGCAGTATTGCAAATTTTCCATGGTGGCAGAATGTGTCCTCCAGAGCTGGTACCGAATGGGGAAATTGTCAGTGCAAGTGCTATTCCAGCTGAAAAAGGCGGTGCTTCCACAGAGGAGCCGGATGTAAGACCTAGAGCATTAACAGAAACAGAGGTCGAAGAAATGATCAATGCCTTTGGTGAAGCAACTCGCCGCGCGATTGAAGCTGGTTTTGACGGAATTGAGATTCACGGTGCCAATGGCTATTTGATTCAACAGTTTTTCTCCCCTCATTCAAATAGACGTGAGGATCGCTTTGGAGGCAGTCTTGAAAAACGAATGGCGTTTCCATTAGCGGTCGTGGATACAGTGAAACGTGTTGTTCAAGAACATGCAACATCCCCTTTTATTGTTGGATATCGTTTTTCGCCAGAGGAACCTGAAACACCTGGAATTACAATGGATGAAACTCTTGTCCTAGTCGATTCTTTAGCAAATAAAGGTCTTGATTATTTGCATGTTTCATTATTTGACTTCTTTTCAACGCCTAGAAGAGGTGTGGACGATTTAAAGAAAACTCGTATTGATTATTTACAAGAAACCATTAACAACCGAGTTCCCCTCATTGGTGTTGGTTCGATTTATACAGCTGAGGATGCACATAAAGCATTTGAAACTGGAGTTCCACTTCTTGCTCTTGGCAGAGAACTTATTATTGACCCTGATTGGGTTCAAAAGATCTCAGAAGGAAATGAAGATGAAATTGTAACAGAAATTAATAAAGACAACCAAAAAGAATTGGTCATTCCAGATCCTTTATGGAATGCTATTGTCAACACACCTGGTTGGTTCCCAGGGGTTTAATCTTTCCTTTATAATAAGCATCCAGTCGCAAACCTTTAAGGTTTTGTGATTGGATGCTTTTATTTTTCATCACTTTCTATATAAAATCATCATTTATGTGACATTTAACCATATTAATGGATATCTACTAGTAAAGTCAGCTATTATTAAATACGGTAAAATGCTATTGTGCTTATTGAACAATTACATTTCCTCAAGGAAGGAGAGTTTCTACGAATTGAAATTATTAACCGTTGAACATTTAGTTCAAAAGTTTTCATTAAAGGTCCTAGCTGGAAAAGATAAATTACAACAACCGATTACTCAACCTAGATCTCACCGTCCTGGCTTAGAATTCGTTGGTCATTTTGATTTCTTTCCAACTGAACGAATTCAAATACTCGGAAGAAAAGAAATTACCTATTTACATAAATTAAGCTTAGACGAGCGACAATTCCGAATCGGCAATATCGTTAAATACCACCCACCTTGTTTTATCGTGACAGCAGGTGAAGAAGGTCTAACCTATTTAAAACAATATTGTCTTGAAGAGGGAATTCCTCTATTATGTACATACGAGCCGGAAACAACCTCAGAATTTATCACAAAGCTTGATGCCTATATGGTCAAATCACTAGCACCAGAAACCGCTATACACGGAGTATGTATTAATGTCTATGGAATGGGGATCTTAATTCGAGGTAAATCAGGCGTTGGGAAAAGTGAGACAGCGCATACATTAATTGGCCGAGGTCACAGGCTTGTGGCTGATGATATTGTTGTGTTAAAAAAGCTTAGTCCGACTACGATTCTCGGTACTCATGACGAAAAAACGAAGGAATTCCTTTCCTTACGAAGTATTGGCCTTTTAAATGTCGTTCGATTATATGGCAGAAAGGCTTTTCAGGACGAAACGAGAATTGCGCTAGATATTGAACTGACAAAATGGCAAAAGGATAGCCTTAATAATGATTTAGAGAATGAAACAAAATTTACTGAATATATGGGTGTTAAAATCCCGCATATTGAAATTCAACTCCAACCCGGCCGTGACGTGGCAGGGTTAATTGAAGCAGCGGCCAATAATTGGCTCCTTAAGCAGCAAGGCTATAGTGCGGCAGAGGAGTTCTTAAAACGTCTTGAATCTGAGTTTTAGGCTTCCTTAATTCTTAAACTTTTGAAAATGAAGTTCACACAATTAAGAGGCAGACACTGTAAGAATTTACAGCATATAGCCTCTTCCTTTATATAGGTAGCTAATCAAGTTCTACATATAATTGCGTCATACTCCCATGGTTGCACCGATTTTACACGATATCGCATCGGTTTCCCTTCTTGTTGCGTAAGCTTTACTTATTATCGCGTCACTTCTCCTTTTCATCGCATCTTCTCATAGAAAAAACATAGGACCAAATTTTTAAAAAATCTTTTTTATTTTCTTATGTTTCAATCAACTGTAATATATTGGTTAAGGGGTTCATGATTGTAGGTTCATTTTCATGAGCCCATAACCATCTATAGGAGGTGCAGAATGAATTGTTAAATAAATCGAAACTGGAGCCTGTTTGGTTGCAAGAGTATATTGATTCACCAGAAAAACAACAAAAGCTTTATAAAAGAACTTTAAAAATTGTCATCCTATCACAGATTTTTGGAGGGGCTGGACTTGCAGCAGGTATAACGGTAGGAGCGCTTTTAGCACAGGATATGCTCGGAACAGAAAGTGCAGCAGGCATTCCAGTTGCATTACTCACATTAGGATCAGCAGGGGCTGCCTTACTAGTGGGCCGACTTTCACAGCGTTTTGGACGCAGAATAGGACTGTCAGGCGGATTTCTTGCGGGTGGACTGGGAGCAATCGGAATTATCGTCGCCTCCTTAATTAACAGTGTCATGCTATTATTCGCTTCTCTTCTTATTTATGGAGCTGGTACCGCCACAAATTTGCTAACACGATACGCTGGTACTGATCTGGCAACACCTAAACAAAGGGCAACTGCAGTGAGTATGGCGATGGTGTCAACAACCTTTGGTGCTGTAGCAGGGCCAAACCTTGTTGATGTAATGGGAGATTTTGCACAATCAATTGGTATTCCAACCTTGGCTGGTCCCTTCATCTTAGCTGCCGCTGCCTTTATCCTAGCTGGGCTTGTTCTCTTTATTTTCCTTCGTCCAGATCCTTTGATTGTGTCTACAGCGATAGCGAAAGCTCAGGAGAAAAATAATTTGGATCAAGGGAAACGGAATACTGAACTTTCTGTACAAAATAAAAGCGGAATTGTCGTTGGTGCTACGATTATGGTGTTAACACAATTGGTTATGGTCGCCATTATGACGATGACACCAATTCATATGGAGCATTATGGCCATGGATTGAGAGCAGTAGGATTAGTCATAGGTTTTCATATAGGGGCTATGTATTTACCTTCGCTTTTTACTGGACTGTTAGTAGATAAGGTTGGGCGTACTGCTATGGCCGTTGCCTCTGGTGCCACACTTTTGTGCTCTGGATTGTTGGCTGCATTTGCGCCAGGTCACTCAATGATTCTGCTTATCTGCGCTCTTATTTTGCTTGGTATTGGATGGAACTTTGGTCTAATAAGCGGAACTGCACTTATTATCGATGCCACACATCCAACTGTTCGTGCAAAAACACAAGGATCTGTTGATGTCTTAGTTGCATTATCAGGTGCCTCTGGCAGTGCATTATCAGGGATGGTCGTTGCTCATTCAAGCTATGCAACATTATCACTTTCTGGAGCTATTCTGTCCTTGTTGCTGATTCCTGTAGTGGTTTGGTCTCATCGTACAAAAGCAAAGGAAATGAGTAAAAAAGGCTTTCAAGCGTAAGCTCTTGGTTTTAGCCTCGGATCATTAAGACACAAATAAATAGAAGACGTACTTTATCTTCTATTTATTTGTGATTAAGCTCGCGGTAAATCCTTGGAAACACATCTTATAGACTTTCAGGCAAATTGTTCATATACATCTCTACTATATCTGTATTCTCCTTTAAAACAGTGATTGTTTTTATATTTGGCTTTTTGAAAATAACAGGATAGTCCTTCTCATCAAATTTCTCATTAACCGAAAACGCCAATTTTTCTTGATCTAAAGAAAATTGAGCATCAACTCCAGTTTTATTCCCCCGAGCATCTATACGTATCCATTTTTCTACTGATTTAAGATAAACGGCATTTAGAGCATGTAATGAATATCCCTTCTCAGGAGTATCGAACAACATTAATCGCTGGTAACAAAAACCTGTCGGAATCCCTTGTGACCGCAATAGTGCCGCCAATAAATTTGATTTGGCATAACAAATTCCTTCTTTATCCTTTAATACATCTGATGCTTTACATGTAACTCTTGTCCCTTTTATATCCCAAGAATGTGATATCTTATCTCGAACAAATTCAAAAGCAACCTTTGCCTTTTCAATATCTGATTGAGTTGGATTAAAGAGTTCCTCGATTTTTGTTTTAATTATTTGATGTGAAAAATCAACTTCATTTAATTCGAGTAAGTAATCTTCTATTTTGTTAGATTCGCAAATCAATTTCATGAAAACCCCCTCCTTCCTCATGTGTATTTATTCACATATAGGTATTATTATACAAATATACAAAAGGTTCTTCCTTATTAATTTACACTCATCTCGAATCTCAAAATAAAATGATACTTTTCAAACATCCACTATTTTTTGGACAAACAGCAGTAAAACACCATTGTTAAAGTTCACGCATTGAACCTAATACAATGTTATATCCATCTGGATCTTTGATACATGTATTCTTAAATTCCCATATACCATGAGTATCAGTAAAAGGCTCTACTGCAATAAACCCGCCATTACCACGAATCTCTTCAACAAGAAGGTCAAAATCATCCCAACTAACGTGAATATATGTATCCCATCCGAAGTTTGGTCCTTCCCAACCGGTTGGATAATCTTGACGTTTTTTCGATAAAGCATTTGGTCGCACATCTTCTTGAGAGCTTGCCTGTTGAAGAATAATAATCATGCCGTCCCGTTCTGCGTGTCCCCAATTATCCACCTTGCATCCAAGAACATCTCGGTAGTATCTTTGTGATTTTTCCAGATCAGAAACTAAACGTACTTGAAGGCTCTGCCCAAATTTCCCTTTTGGTTTTGATGCTTCCATCATTTCATCTCACACCCTCGTTCACAAAAATTGGTTTTAAAATACAACTATTTAGTTTCTATAACCACCTATGTATCCCTCTTTTTTATCAATAATACCTTTTAAGAATTTAAGAAATTTTATGTTTCGAACGATCTTGGCGAATTGTCTTGATTTTCTTTATGAAATAATAGTGTTTGTAGAGGGCGAGCAGGATCAACAGAATTCTCGCTAAAAGAAGATCTATATAAAAAATAGAAATGATGATGAAGAAATCAGCAATTAAATTAATGCGAATTTTTTCTTTTCGTGTCATGCCTTTTTTCTGTAAAAATCCTACAACATATTTTTTATATAATGAGGTGTTCTTGAACCAGTTTTCCACTGACTTTGAGCTTTTCGCAAAGCAAAAAGCGGCGAATAAGTAAAACGGACCACCTGGCAGAACAGGCAACACAGTCCCTGCAACTCCAATCACCAGTGATATAAATCCAAGAATCATAAACAGGATACTTTTCACTTTCTTAATTGTATTCACCTACCCCTTTTATGGAAATATGCGATTTCGAAAAAGCCCTATTTAATTTTACCATTTATTTCTTACTTGTTTGTTAAAAAAAAGTGAGTTAATTCCATGGAATTAACTCACCAATTTATGGTTACATTAGTATTGACTCCTTAAGAACTTTTTTCCTGCAGTGACTTCTTATTGCTAGGTGCAAACCAACCAAGCAGGGCAATACCGACTAATACTCCATAAAAGATCAGAGTCCAAACAGTACTGTGTGGAAAATGATGATCTAAGACACCTATATCCTCATGAGCAAGGGTAATGATAGCCAGTTTAACACCAACCCATGCAACAATTGCATATGCTGTCGTTTCTAATGCCGGACGTTTTGCAAGAAGCTGTACAAACCAAGTTGCAGCAAACTTAATTAAGACAAGACCAGCAATCCCTCCAAGGAGAACGACAATAAACTGTCCTCCATCCATACCACCAAAATTATCTAGAGGTGAATCTGGAAGACCTAGGGCAAGAGCAACCGCTGCTAGAATCGAATCAATGGCAAAAGCGAGGTCAGCTATTGCAATCTTTCCTACCGTTGGCCAGAAACCTTTTCCACGAGCTTCCTTTTCATCATCCTTATGAATGTCCTCATTTTCTTTCCCGAATTTTGCTTGAATAACATGCTTTAACCCGAGGTAAAGAAGATAAGCAGCCCCAGCCGCCTGTATTTGCCAGATGTTTGCAATAAAAGAAATGGCGAAGAGTGCCCCAAATCTGAATACGAAAGCCATAATGATTCCGTAATTGATCGCTCTTTTTTTCTGATCTTCTGGTAAATGCTTAGCTATTACTGCTAGAACAAGAGCATTGTCAGCTGATAATAATCCTTCTAATCCAATTAGAATTAACAATGCCCAAGCATATTCCAGCCATATTGATTCCATCGTCCTCTCTCCTTACTATATCTATAATATTTATCTAAATGTCTCGGTACCTTTAGACTTCCCGATAAAGTCACTGGTACACCTAGAGAATAATGTTAAAAATGATTTATTCAGCTCCCTTTCGATTATTTAATCACCGTCTTTTGTACTTTTACATTTTATATATACATTTAAATTCCTCTTGACCCGGCATTTAGACTAAGTCAGGAGGAATTTAATCATGCACTAATGATAAGACCTTAATGGCTTATACATTAAAAAAAGGATTTCATAACCTCCGTTTTTTCATTGCATTGTGTACACTTATAGTCAATGACCAAAGCATCCTCATATGCATGATGAAGTGTTTCTTCCTTGCAATTCTCACAATACTTTATCATTTGAGCCTCAACCGCCAACGTAATACCTCCGTTCCTTTCTACTGTTTATAAGGAGTGTTACAAATCATTTTATTTATCTCCGATGCAGGAACGTTTTAACCGCCTTTTCACCTGCAACCTAATAAAACGAATGATACTTGGCATATTCGGGCAAACTTATTTTGAATACAAGGTGATTTCAAATTCTTTTACATATACTGCATTTCCTGTAATCTCAATATCATAATTGTCTTCGACTTTAGAGACCTTTACCATAACCCTGCCGTCTTTTCCAATTTCCTGACCTTGCTCGACTGTAAGGTGTAAAGGGTCTTCAATTGATGTTTTTAAATAGTTGGCATAATATGCTCCCATTACTCCTGAAGCAGTTCCAGTAACTGCATCTTCTATTGTGCCAGAATAAGGAGATGAAAAGTGCCGGGCATGCATAACAGCATTATGATCATATGCCTCCAAACAAAAAGGATGAATAGACGCTTTTGGCATTTCCTTTAATATTTCAGGAAATAACTTATTATTAGGCTTCATTTTATTAAATGAAGCCAGTTTAGCTATTGGAATTAGCAATGTCCAAGTTCCTGTACTACCATAAAGAATTGGTAATTCTTCAACAATTTCTTCTTTTGACAATCGGATTGAATAGGCCAATTCTTCAATTGAACCATTAAATTCTTGAAACTGTGGTGATGCCTGTTTCATTGTTATGTATAGTTCGCCTTCAGAATCTTTTTTCATCCTTATTGGTAATACACCTGCTTTGGTCTCAATGGTAAATTCCATTTTATCATCGAAAAACCCCGCCCTACTTAACGCATATACAGTCGCTATTGTGGCATGTCCACAGAGATTCATTTCATGACCTGGAGTAAAATAACGGATCCTAAGATCAGCAATATCGGATTTAATCGGAAAAGCAGTTTCATTAAACCCTACTTTTAAAGCAATTTCTTGCATTTCCTCCTCTGTTAGACCATCTCCATCGACAACAACACCAGCGGGATTCCCTTTATTCGGTTCTTTGCTAAATGCATCGTAATGATAAACCTTTACCGATTTCACTCATAAAACCGCCTTTCATCCCGAAAAGGTTTTATTTCACATCTATAATTTACCATTAATTTCACTAGCCTGGTTAAAAAAATTAAAAATATTATCCAATAGTAAGATTGCACATAACCCCCTCAAAAAAGAAAGACTTATTATTTAGTAAAAAATTCTCTATAGTAACATACGAATACATTTTTATACCTTAGATAGAGAGGAAAATTATATGAAGATTGAATCACCTAGAATACAACATGATTTACCTTTGAGAAATTTTCATGATATTTTTTATGAGGAAGACCCTGAATTGGAGTTATGTCAAATAAATGATGCTAATTTTGAAAATGAAGTATTACCCAAAGCACGTTTATATAAGATGATCTTAAAAAATTGCAAGTTTCATCATACCGACTTTTCCAATATTGATATCACAGATGTCATTTTTGATAACTGCGATTTTTCTAATGCCAAAATGGGTCATTCCTCTATACATAGAGTTAAATTTGTGAACTGTAAATTACTAGGTGCTGACCTTACAGAGTCTAGCTTTGGCAATGTCCACTTTCATCATTCTTTACTTAATTTATCTGCTTTTGGGAATTCAAAACTAGAAAAAGTGGTATTTCAAGATACCTCTTTAGAAAGTTCTGATTTTTATGATTGCCGATTTAAAAAAATCGAATTTACATCATGTAATATAAATAGTGCAAGCTTTGAAAGAACATCACTTAAAGGCATAGACATTAGCACTTCAACTTTCCAAACACTTAGTGTTTCATTATCAGACCTAAAAGGTTGTAAAGTTTCAACTTACCAAGCCATTCAATTTGCCGCATTATTAGGGTTAATTATTATGGATTGATCTAATATCGAAATTTTTCTTGCACAAACTGGAAAACCTCTTAAATTTATTAATCGTTTTTCTTCAATAATATTAGGCGTGAACTCATAAATGCTCACGCCTGATTGGCCATAGATGACACTGTATCATTTCAAAAAAATTTTCGAAAAATGTAATAATTTTTGTCGAAAAAAAATCATTGATATATATGTAAAAACATCCCATAATTTACCTTAAAGAAGTATATTAAATACATATTTAAGGAGTCATTATGGATCAAAAATCAGTTCAAGAAACTTTAGATAAAGAGTGGGAGGAATTGATCCTTTCCGCTCTAGAGATAGGCATAACAATTGAGGAAATTAGAGAGTTCTTAAATAAATTTCCTAGCCCTGAATAAGGGTTTTTATAGAACTGATTTTCAAGCAAAGTACGCATTATATCATGCACACAACATTTAGTATGATATGAACATCATATAGAGCTAAAAAAGGATGATATTTAAATGCTATTTCCATTTCGTAATGATATCTCCGCAAAACATTAATTCCTTATCTAAAAGAACTTGATGAAGCTTCTTGGAACAAGCAGTCAGTCATTTATCCAAAATCAATTTCATTGATTTTTTCTCACATAGCTCAAAGCGAAGATTTCTGGGTTAATAACTTTTTCCGATGGATGGGTACCTCCTTCTAAGCCGAATGTAAACTGGCTATATCATCATGTATATACTCATGAGGCATATCACGTTGGATAGATTGCAATCATCGCTAAACTTAACGAGCTAAAAAAGCCCTTATTTTAAAGTAGACACTTTACAAGAAGGATGGTATTTCATTGCTTTGATCCCTAGTTTTGTGCCAAGTCCTCATGATCTGTCGCTAAAGGAGGCTGTTCCATCCATTCATTTTCAATAAGCAAGTTCATAGCATCTTCTGCTAGAACGCCTATTTCTGCAATCATTTTTGCATAATTTGCTGCCAAATCCCTTCTTTGGCAAAATGACATTGCCTCTGCATAATACCCAATCGCTGAGGAGAGCAGCATAGATATAAAAAACAACATAAGCTTATCGGAAAATGGAGGAAGGGTTGAATCCGTTACCTCAGAATCAAAAGTTCTAGGAATGTGTAAATGATCTTCCTTTAACATTTTAGATAGGATTTCATAATGATGTTGACAAACTGACATTGCCCTTTTCATATAATCCCGAACATCTTTAGATTGAGCTACTTGGCTAAACCCCAATTCTAATACTATTTTTGTCATTGTCTTTTGCAGGTTAAGATAAGTGCCGCTAACTTCAACTGCACTAATAGGTCTTCGTTTTCCAAACCAGCCTGTTAAAAAGTTTTGCTTCTTTATAAACTCAACTTTCTGGTGTTTATGAAAAGTAGGTGATTTGCTAACAATCCCTTTATTTTCAAGAACCTTAGTAGTAAAATCATATAATTCAACAGACTCAGCTAATACTTTCTTAAAATATTTCCTTTGGTCCTCTCTGATGGCTCCCCCCATCGCACCGGCATATCTTGTCATACCGTGAATAGACATGATTTGAGTAAAAACAATAATATATGTATCTGTAAAAAGAGCAGGTGCTTCTAATGTGACATCCTCATCAGTAAACCCCTTTGGAGTTGGATAATTTTCCTTTGATAGAAAACCTTTTATCTTTTGAAGATGACTTTCCGATAATTCAAGTGCATATTGTATTACACCTTTAATGTCATGATCCTGTACGTTTTTAATAAAATAACGAAACAAACAGCGTGAGAGGCTATCATTCATATATTGTGACCAAAGATTTGCTAGTTCTGAAGAAGTCATTCTACTATTATGATTAATTATTTCCATTTCAACCTCCTAAAGAATTGGCCTCACTAGTTTATCCAAATCAATGATGATCATAATGAAAAATGTTAATTATCTAAAGAACAGCTATACTGAAGGAGTTTGGACCTTGTCAAGCTCTTTATGTATGCATCAGGATTCTTTTAAAAGTACTTCACTCTTTCAAAAGGTAAAAGCCGCCATATGTTGGCAGCTTGATATTTCAGTGATTTAAAACCTACGTATATATTCCTGTCGTTATTAAACAGTTCTGTTCCTTAACGCTTCTCTGTCTACGTTTTGCGGCGGTTGTTCCATCCATTTGTTATTAATCATTAATTTAACACCATCATTTGCATATTGCAGTACTTCAGCTACAAGCCTCGTGTAATGTCCGCTTAAATCCTTTCTAAGACTTGTCCCAATGGCTGTACCATAGCCTGTGATACCAATGGAAGTCAAACTATTGATATGAAACATCATTAACTTATCTGAAAAAGGAGCATCAATAGATTGTGAAATAGTTGAATCCCAGGAACTTGGTAATGGCACCTCATCTTCTATTAATATTTCCCTAAACACCGTTTCATGCTTCGCAGCTATTTCCATACCTCTCTCCATATATTTTCTCACTTCAGGTGATGTAGCCGCTTGAGAAAATCCAGCTACAAATGTTCGACCGATCGAGTTTGTTTCCGTATTTTTAGAAATATGTGCTAGTTCAATCGCAGTTAAAGGACGATGCTTGCCCATTAATCCTGAAAGAAAGGTGTCATTTTGCAGGTATTCGGCATTTTCCATTGGAGCTATAGTTGGAGAACGGATAAAAGCTCCCTTTTTAAGAAGTAAGTCACAAGCATGATTGTAAAGTTTCATAAACATTTCGGAAATTGTTGATAAAAGTAATCTTATATCGTTTCTTGCTAAAACTTCAAGTAAAGATGATGCATCTGCAGTTCCAGCTGCTGCCATGTATTTTATGTATCTCAGAGCAAACAGGTCTGAATATAATCGACCTGCATTCAAATTTACATCTTCTTTTGTAAATCCAATAGGAATTGCATGATTTTCTTTTTCAAAAATTTGTTTTACTTCATTTACAACGAATTCACAATCTGTTAATGCAGTATTGATAATGTCTGTACTTTCATGATCTTCATTTACTTTCTTAAAATGCTGAAGGATACAATAAGACATTGAGTTCTGCATATAAGCGCTCCACAATGCCGCAACTTCGGAAGAAACAAGCTTTGGATTATGCTCCATTTTTAATCTAAACTCCTTTTAGTCTTAATATCACCTAAAATGACAAATTATATTAATTCAATTTCCCAGGCTAAAAATTTGAAATTGTCGTTGAACTTCCCTTAATTAATCAGTCCTTTTCGTAATACTTTTTGTCCGTATAGTTTATAGCTACTAACATAAAATAATCATGGACTAATTGAACGAAATAAAACTATTGGGGAGGGGAATTCCTTTGGGGATTTTTAAGAAATCAAAAACATGCACCTTAACCTCTGCGGAACTATCCGCTCTTTGGCTTCAATATATGGGAGATAGTATGGCAGTCTGTGTTTACAAATATTTTCTTAAAATTGTTGAAGACAAAGAGATCAAACCCATTTTAGAATACGCATTACAATTAGCTGAGAGCCATATCTCCCAAATCTCTGAATTCTTAAAAAATGCAAATTACCAAGTCCCAATAGGATTTACAGAGAGTGACGTGAATCTTAATGCCCCTCGTCTTTTTTCTGACCATTTCTTACTTTTTTACTCCTATATTATGACGGTACATGGGGTAACCGCCTATAGTGTTGCTATAACGGTTGCAGATCGAAAAGACATTCAAGATTATTTCTTTGAATGTACGGCAACATCTAAAGAATTGCTTCAAAAAATAGTGGAACTAAGCAAAACTCTTCCTAATTTTTCAAGTGTCCCTACGATTCCATCCTCCCCGCGAGGAGAGTTTATTGAATCTACAGGGATCATTTCAAATTTAATCGGAGATAAAAGACCACTCAATGGTTCGGAAATCAGCACGCTTTTTTTCAATTCAAAGAAAACCGGATTTATTCGATCTTTGAGTTTGGCTTTTAGTCAAGTTGCAAAGGTGGAAGACGTTCGCGATTTTATGTTAAAAAACGTTAAGTTAGCGGGGAAAGATGCGGAAAGCTTTGACGCTATTTTACATCAAGATAATCTACCAATCCCTTCGAGATGGGATGCAGAAGTTACAGATTCTACTGAAAGTCCTTTTTCAGACAAATTAATGATGTTTCACGCAGCGTTTTTAGTAAATGCAGCTCTATCTTATTATGGAGCTGCATTGGGTTCCAGCTTAAGATCGGATATTATTTTAAACTACTATAAGGTATTTACTCATGCGATGGAGGCTGGAGTACTTTGTTACAAAATTTTAGTTAAACATGGTTGGTTTGAAAAACAACCGGATGCAATAGACAGAAAGTCTCTATCCCAAAGTTCAAAAAAATGAGATGGAATTAGTATTGCAACCCTTTATCATAGAAAAACAATTCAACAAAATTTTCGAAATAAAAATTAAGAGAGGAGTGTTATTAATGGTCAATCTTGTTCGAATTGCATTGCTCGCTGTTTCATGGCTATCACTTGTTTTTTTACCGAAAAAGTCTTTTAAAGAATACCTGCCAGTTGCAAATTTTGCGGTCAGTTTAATTTTATTAACAAGTCTATTTTCCCTTCCTTTGAAGTTATGGATCGTGGAGAAAGGCGGGATAAAAGAAAAGATTTTTACTGATTTAAGTATTATTTTAGGTCCTTTCTTTTGCGGTACTTTATGGATTTTTCATTTAACCTATGGCCGATTCGGGCCTTATATGTTGCTGAATGCGATCATGAACCTCCTGCTCGCTTTCCCTATTTGTACAATTTTACAAAAGTTAAAGTTATTTAAACTAGTTCATTTTAAACCGATCTATATCTTTGTTACCTATCTTTTTTATGCGGTGGTCATTTATGGGTACCAGATGTTTTTAACGAAACCTAAGCAGATAAGAGCATGGTTTTGATAATCACCTTACTCTCTTTTGGTGCTATTCGTGACGTCCTAGGTTTCGTAACGGATGCTTGGAACGCCTCAAAATATTCTAAAGAGAAAAATAAGGCAAAATATACAAGTTTAGAATAAAAAGTCTTGTATATTTTGCCTTTTGAAAATTTCTGCTTATTCAATTATTCATCTTCTGCCGGTCATCCGCTACTGGTGGTTGTTCCAGCCAATGATTTTTGATCATAAGCTGACTAAATTGGGCTAAAATTTTCAAATCCCTTGAAATGGCTATTTCACAGTGGGCGACTAAATCAGCTCGCATACTCGTTATAGCTGCATAACTGTAGTATGATACTGCAAGATTAAACAAACTCCCAGTATGAAATAGCATCAGTTTATCTGAAAAAGGTGCAATGGATGACTCAATAATTTCTGAATCCAATGATCGGGGGACACGAAGGTTATTTTCATGTAACAAGGAAGAGAATAATCCTATATGTTTATTGATAACCTGCAACCCTTTTTCCATAAACCTGCGAATCTCATTTGACTGACATACTTTACTAAAGCCTAAAGTAAGTCCCTTTTGTAAAATACTCTTTTTTAGATTAAAAA
Source organism: Metabacillus sp. RB-C-LZQ-3-1 (assembly GCF_058315175.1). Lineage (NCBI taxonomy): Bacteria > Bacillati > Bacillota > Bacilli > Caryophanales > Bacillaceae > Metabacillus > Metabacillus sp. RB-C-LZQ-3-1. The sequence goes on from NZ_JBZFLI010000015.1 coordinate 91,619, forward strand.
ATATATTTCCGCCCTCTATTGTATTTAAAGGTCTCTGTTTTCCAAAAACATCAGCGACATAGCTTATATTTGTTATGTATTCAACTTGTTGCGGAGTAGTGAAATATGGTGATTTTTCGTATAATCCCTTTGCAATAAGAACCTCAATAGACATATTGTATGTATCCATAGAATCGTTCACGCATTGGTAATAAAACTCTCTTAAATCTTTTCTCGATGAAGAATTAAATGCAAGACTATACAATGACGACCCATGCATTGACATAGCGTAAAGATAAGTCAACCAAAAGTTATCAGTAAATAATGGCGGGGCATTCAAATTAACATCTTCATCAGTGAAACCGTTTGGAATTGGGAAGTTTTCTTCGGTGAAAAGCTTTTCAAGTACTTTCATGTGGTTATTTGACAAATTTAAGGCAAACTCAAAAGTAGAAATGATATCAGGGTCTTTTGCACATTTTAATACATATTTACTCATACAAACTGCCATTGTTTCCCTAAGATAATGCACCCATAAATTTGTAATTTCCGCTGAACCCATCCTGTTAATATCCATTGTTCTATTATTTCCTTTCAATGCGATGATTGTTTTTTAAAATTCCCACCAACTTATTTATTTATTCTATTTTTGCTCTGACAAAAACAATAGCTTCCCTCGGTCAACACAACTCCCCACCTATGAATCATGGTTTTGTCAAACAAGAAATGAGTCACATTACCCTCACTAAGATGAACCATGGTTTTTGTTAATCAAAGTATATTCTCTATTTCACTAGACAAAATAAGGAAGAAATGAAGCGGTAAAAAATCGGCATAGAATATTAACGAAGTGATGACTAATAACGTTGGTTAATGCAAATAACTACCTTTATTAACTACACGGAGTATTGAGGTGTCTTCATGGAAAAAATCAAAATTACTAAGATACAAGCCTTAATGCTAGGAATTTCAAGTATTACTGTAACCGGCCATCTTTTATTTATTCCTGTCGTTATTGGCCATGCCGGTCGGGATGGATGGATATCTTTATTACTTACGCTTATACCAGCCATCCTCATTGGTATAACAGTTGCATTATTATCACAACGTTATCCGGGTTGTACGATGGTTGAATATTGTCAACTGATATTAGGAAAATGGTTAGGGAAATTAGTTGTTATCATTTTTTTAATCTATTTCCTTCATGATGCAAGTTTATCAGTTAGAGGATTTGGTGAATTTTATACTGCTGCGGTTACACCGCGAACACCGATTATTGTTTATTTTATTGCGATATTAATACTTGCTGGTTTTTCAGTTAGGTATGGGCTTGAAGTCATTGCCAGGACGAATCAGGCAATTCTTCTTTCTTTGATTCCTATTGGCATTTTGGCATCATTCCTTACACATAAGGATAAGGATTATCGTAATTTTCTTCCTATTCTAGAAGACGGAATTGGCCCCGCTATGGAAGGAGCCTTACCGATTATCTCTTTATTCAGCTCTATATTTGTATTAAGTATGATCTTTCCTTTTGTTAATGACACAAAACAACTTAAAAGGTACTCCATTATTTCCATGATTATCCTTATTATTATGTTTTTAGGTCCGATTACAGGCGTTGTTGCCATATACGGGGAAGAAAGAGCACAGGGGCTATATTTTCCTACTTTCCTAATTTTAAGAGACATTGAAATAGGGGCATTACAAAGATTGGATATCTTAGGGATTCTCCTTTGGTCACTAGGATCCTTTTCAAAAATAGCATTATTCCTTTATGCCATTGTACTTGCGTTAGCGCAGTTATTTAAGCTAAAGGATAAAAATATTTTAGTTGTTCCTATAGCAGCACTTCTCGCGATGATTTCCATGATAAATAGTGAAGATTTGATAGGGATTTATCGTTTTTTAAAATATGACTATCCTTATTACTCAACATTTGTCGGGTTTATCCTCCCTCTTCTTTTACTTATTGTCAGCCAGTTTAAGAAGACAAATAGAAATAAAAAAGGGGCGGAAAAATAATGGTTAGGATTTGGGAGAAAAATATGCAATCGAAAAACCACAAAGACGTTGAGGACCAACAACAAGCGATTCTGTATAGTCTTGATGATAATATTAAGAGATACACCGAAATATTTGGAGATACATCAGACTTCTCCATTAGATATCTAGGTGGTGACAGGAACAAAATCGCCATCATGTATATCGATAGTTTGGTGGAGAAAGAAACGATTAACGACCATGTTATCCATGATTTAAATGTACAATTTAACAATGGTACGGCTGAGTTTGACAAAATTACTTTGTCTACGATTAAGATGAAGGAACTGACCAAACACGAAGAATTAATTGCGCATATTTTACTAGGATATTCACTTATATTATTGGATGGTCACAACACAGCCTATGCTGCTGAAACGACCGGCGGGGAAAGACGGCCTGTTACAGAATCAAGTGTAGAAACAGTTGTCCGAGGGCCGCGGGAATCATTTAACGAGTCAATCATGACAAATATTGGATTAATCCGAAGAAGAATAAAAACGGAAAAATTACAAGTTTATAAAAAGGATCTTGGTCATAAAACGAAAACTTCCATAGCTGTTCTTGCTATCGATGGGATTGCAAAAGGTGAAATTGTCGAAGAAGTTATTTCACGTATAAATAAAATTGATATAGATGGTGTTCTGGATTCCCTATATATTGAGGAGATGATTGAAGATCCAAAACATATAACACCCTTTCCAACAGTCTTTAACTCTGAAAGACCAGATAGGATTGCAGCTGGATTATTAGAAGGAAGAATTGCTATTATCGTTGATGGAACGCCAGGAGTCTTACTTGTACCGGCAACCATTGGTTTATTCTTAACATCCAACGAAGATTATTATCAGCGGTATGATTTTGCAAGCTTTATGAAGCTGCTAAGAGGAATGACTTTTTTACTTTCTTTTATTTTACCGGGTCTGTATGTAGCCTTACTAACCTATCACCAGGAAATGATCCCTACCCCATTACTAATTGCCATTACTGGACAACGTGAAGGAGTTCCTTTTGGCGTTGCACTTGAAGTTGCACTGATGGAAATTACCTTTGAAATATTAAGGGAAGCCGGATTAAGATTACCAAAAACAATTGGTGCTTCTGTATCGATTGTAGGTGGTTTAGTATTAGGTCAAGCTGCAGTTGAAGCAGGTCTGGTTGGTCAAGCAACTGTTATTGCGGTATCACTGACTGCCATCTGTTCATTCACAACCCCTTCTTACAATATTGCAATCACAGCTAGACTAATAAGATTTATCTTATTACTTTTATCTGCTGTTTTGGGGGCATTTGGCCTAATTTTCGGATTGCTCTTGGTATTTATTCATCTTAATTCTTTACGCTCCTTTAGTATACCTTACTTAACTCCTTTAGTTCCTTTTCATAAAGAGGATTGGAAGGATTTATTTATCAGAGTTCCTTGGAGGCAAATGACGCAAAGACCAGATGAGATTACAAATGATAACCAAAATAGGATGTCCAATTCAAGCAAAGTTCAACATGATGACAGGAGAAATGAATAATATGAGATATACATTTTGTTTTTTCACTGTTATTTGTCTCACCTTTCTTACTGGTTGTTGGGATAAGAATGAATTGAATGAAGTAGCTGTGGTGATGGGAGTTGGTATAGATAAGATAGAAGAAGAATATCAAATCACTGCCCAAGTGATAAAACCTCCTGCTGGTGAGGGGGAAGGCGGAGGTTCTGAATTACCGACTTGGAGCCTATCTGCCAAAGGTAATACTGTCTTAGGTGCTATAAGGAACTTAAATAGGATGTCTCCACGCCGTCTTTATTGGGCCCATTTACAAGTGATTATTTTTGGTGAGGAACTAGCAAGAGAAGGTGTAGCACCTGTGATTACTTGGTTTGAAAGAGATAGTGATAGTCGTGCAGGATCCTACCTTCTTGTCACTCAAGGAACTGCTGAAGACTTATTAAACAATAAAGTAGAGTTAGAAAATGTCCCCGCAAAATCTATGGCAGAGCTTCTCAAGGGGTCAACATTAAGACAAATTAATACCATGGAAACACAGTTGCGGGATTTCATGATAGCCCTTTCCACCCCAGGGATAGATCCGGTACTTGATGTGATTAATCCAAAGGAGATAAGAGGAAAAGTTGAAACTTATGAGTTATCAGGGGTTGCCGTTTTCAAAAATGATAAGTTGAAAGGCTTTGTAACTGGCCCGGAGTTGACAGGGACGGAGATTTTGGATAACGAATTAAACTTTTCAATTATCGAGGGTAAATGCCCTGGTAGTAAAGATGAGTTCTTTACCTTTCAAATTACTGGTTTCAAAAGCAACACCATCCCTGAATTAAAAGGAGAAAAAATTATTGTTAATGTAGATATCACACTGGAAGGTAATCTCCTTGACCAGACATGCAGCACCGACTTGCTGCAGCCGGATCATATAAAATCAGTTGAGCAGGAAATAACAAATTACTTAAAAGAGATTGTTGAAAATGAATTCAAAACAGCAAAAGAGATGGATTCCGATATATTTGGAATTGGGAGAGAAGTGTGGAGGTTCAACCCGGAATTCCGTAAAAAATTAACTGGTTCACATGCCTATTTAAATAATGTTGAGTTTGACTTTCAGGTTAAGTCTAATGTAAGGAGATCTGGCTTGATTATTGAGCCTACTCCAATAAAATTGAAGGAGTGACCAAGCAGCAATGAATACGGTCTTACTAATCCTCCTGTTTATTTCTATCTCCTTCCTTGATTATCGCCATATGATTAAGAAAAAAATGGTGAAGGCTTTAGTTGTTTACACATCCTTCTTAAGCCTTGCTTTCATTATTAGTGAATTGCATATTCTTGGGGTAGAGGTTATAGGTTTAAACCATATTGTGACTTACATCATAGATCTCGTTAGAGGTGCAGCCGCGCTATAAATCTAGATTTGTGTAAATAGGTTTTTTGATAAACAAGAGAGTTTGGAAAGGTTGTTAAAGATGAGTGTTATTCACTAAATGGATGCAGCCTCTTCCTTCACTCTCTTTTTCTTTTAAGTATATGTTTTTTCCCTATGAAATTTCTCCTCTCAAGGTACTGATTTCAAACTGGAAACTCGTCATTTCATCATTAACAATCCTACCCTTTAAAATAAAAAATCTATTTATACATCACCCTTAAATCTACGATATAATTGGGTTGATGGAATTCTAAAAATTTCGATAAATAGAGGGGTTTGGAATTGAGAACAATAAGAAATCTTTTCCCTGTTGGAAGAAAAAAAGCACTAACTCTAAGCTACGATGATGGTATTACTCAAGACAAAAAGATGATGGGTATTTTTAATAAGTATGGTTTAAAGACTACGATTAATCTTAATTCAGGTCTGCAAACAGAAGACAGCTATTGGGTGAAAAATGATACAACAATAAGAAGATTAAACATTGATGAAGTAGAAGATTTGTATAGAGGACATGAAGTCGCTGTACATACCCTCTCACATCCTCATTTAGAAGACCTTCCAAGAGAAATGATTATGAAGGAAGTAATTGAGGACCGGAGAAAACTTGAAAATGTATTTGGTTATCCTGTTAGAGGAATGGCATACCCATTCGGAACTTACAATCAAAAAGTAATCGACGTTCTAAAGAGCTGCGGGATTGAATATTCAAGAACGGTTAAACAGCATGAAACATTTTGTTTACCAGAGAAATATTTAGAATGGCACCCAACCTGCCATCATAATAACCCAAGGTTGGAGGAATTGACAAAAGAATTCCTCCAATCACAGTCATCCACTATGACATTAATGTATGTATGGGGACACAGTTATGAATTTGATTTAGATGATAACTGGGAGCTGCTTGAAAAGTTCTGCAGAATGGTTGGCCATCATGACTTCATCTGGTACGCCACAAATATTGAAATTGTCGATTATTTGAAAGCCTTAGACAACTTAAAATACTCAGCTGACTGCTCAATGGTATATAATCCTTCAGCAATGTCACTTTGGATCAGTATTGACGATAAAATAACCGAGATTAAGCCTGGAACAACCGTGCAATTTAGTTAGAAGGGGTTCTCTAATTTTCACTTAGAAATAATATGCTATTCATAAAGGGTGATCAGTTTTATCCCACTCTTAACAGGCAGTAAGACCCCCACCTCAAGCTTCTGATTTTACAAAGAAGGCAGGTGGGGATAACTTTGCCCGTAAAGGTCCGATTGGTTCAACTAACCATCTGTGGGAGATAAAGAAAACCCCAACTGATTAAAGTTTCACTATATTACACCCTTCTTTTATATTGTGGATATCAAGCTATTACTTTCAATCCCATATTGTTCCAGCCATTCTTCTCTGAATTTTTTCACGTCCCTCTCTACTGATGGATGATTAAATATCTCCTTGATTAACTCTGGTGAAGCCGTAATTCCATCAACATCAGCTAAAAATACATCTTGAATTTGTTGCACATTTTTAAAGCTTGCTGCTAAAACCTTACATGGAAGATTATTCGCTTTAAAAATTTGAACAATGTCAGAAACTACATTCCTACCAGTACCTGTCAGATTATCAATTCGATTGACATATGGTGCTACATATTCAGCACCTGCTTTGGCAGCCAATAAAGCACTCATTGGTGTATAAACTGTGGTCCCTAAAGTACGAATCCCATCTTCCTTTAGCATTCTAATAGCCTTTATTCCTTCAATCGTAACTGGAACCTTCACTAAGAGATTTCCGGATATCGTATTACATATATAATGTGCTTCCTGTACAATATCCTCTGCTTTTTCAGAAATCGTTTGGACAAATAACTCTTTTTCCTCACCGATAACATGCCGAATCTCCCTTAAAAGAGAAAGAAACTCCTTTTTTTCTTTTACAATGATACTTGGATTTGTTGTAACACCATCAATTGGAAGATATTGACTTAATTCCTTAACGGCTTCAATATTAGCTGAATCTATAACTAATTGCATAATTCCCTCTCCCTTTAAAAAAACGATTACCTAACTCTAGCTATTCCTTTATTTCAAAAGGTTTAACTAAAAAAGTTAAGTAAATCGTTTTGTTTTTTATTTAGAAGTTACTTGAATCAAATCTCCAGATTTCGGTAATACAATCTCACTTTCTTCAAGATACAATGTTCCAGGTAACTCCGGAAATGTAGAACCATCAAATTTCAATGTTATGTGTCCAAGAGATGATAAATTCTTCTTTACTGCATCTCCAACTGCTGTTACATGGTATTCCTTTTCTCCAAGTTGAAGCGTATCTCCCGGTACAATCTCTCCTTCAACATTCTTTACATCAATTAATAAGCAATACTCCGCCAATTCTGCTGGAGCATTTTCTCCAAAAAGAATTAACATTTTTTCGCCAAGGAAGTCCTCGATTGCCGGACCAATTTTATTAATACGAGTTTTGTATTTTGTTTGCATCGGTAAATCTCCTTTTCTAACATTGTTAAATTAAATATTATTCAAACTTAACTGTCATACATTCCAAAGCTTGCGAGCCACGCAATAAAGACGGTTGGTGCTCCGGTCAAGAACCTTGAGTAAAGAACAGATGGAACTCCGACCTCAACAGTTTCTACCTCAGCTTCTGCAAGACCTAATCCAACTGGAACGAAATCAGCTGAAGCTTGAGCGTTAATAGCAAAAAGAGCTGGTAATGCTAAATGGGCTGGAATATTTCCTTTTCCAATTTCAACCCCGATCAGTGTTCCAACTACTTGAGCAATAACGGCACCGGGTCCTAAGAACGGTGATAATAATGGGAAAGAACATACTAACGCGATTACAATTAATCCCCAAACAGAGCCTGCAAATGGCGATAAGAATTTTGCAAATAGGTCACCAATACCTGATTCAATAATGACACCAATCAGTAGTGCAACAAATGCCATAAAAGGAAGAATGGTCTTGATTACTGTTTCAATGGCTTCACGGCCAGCCTGGTAAAATACACTTGTAATCGAACCCATAGCCATTCCTACTCTAGCTAAAAATCCTTTAGGAGCAGTTTGTTCACTAATTTTCTTTTTTGTGCTGTACTTTCCTTCTTGTTTTACCTCTTCATTTTTTTCAGGAGCAGTGTTCTCTACTGAAGCCGCTGCTGCATCACTTGACTGAATATTCTCAACTTTAACACCAGAAACGTAAATATCCTCTGTAATATGTTTTGCCAATGGACCACTTTGTCCTGTAGGCATAATATTGATTGTAGGGATTCTTTTTTGAGGATATAATCCACAGCGTAATGTTCCACCACAGTCAATAATGACACAAGCCATTTCACTTTCTGGAACAGATGTTTTAAAACCATCAACTAGCTCACAACCAGTTAATTCAGCTATTTTGTCTGCAATTTCTGGCCTTTGTCCTCCTGTAATATAAACAACTTTATTTTTTTCAGCTGTTGGTGTGATTACTAATGGACCTCCAAAACCTCCAGATCCTTTTGAAACTTTGATTGATTGAAAATCTGCCATTTTTCCCACCACCTATAATTGAACTGTATCTTTCAGTTTTACATTTTGTTGTTTTGCTACATATGCTGTCGTCAAATCTGTAACCCAACCTCTTAAAAAGTTTGTTACGATACCGACAAGGAAATAGCGAAGTGCTAATTCAGTTGTATCATGACCTAATGTTGTAATTCCCGCTGCAATTCCAAGAAAGACGAACAATTCACCTGGGTTTACGTGCGGAAATAAACCATTATGTGTATGACACGAGTAAGATGCTGCTGCATAATAACTAGGCTTATATTTTTCAGGTAAAAATCTTCCGAGTGATAATGTCATTGGATTTGCCAATACGAACGTACCGATTACTGGTAAGATAAAATATCTTGTAAATGGGTTTTTCCCTGATTTTCTTGCAAGTTTTTCAACTCTTTCCTCACCTACAAAACGAATAAGAGCATTCATTGCAACTAATAACATAATTAATAATGGAACGATTCCTGTCACAAGATCCACAAATACGTCTCCACCGTGGCGGAACAAATCCATAAACTTTTCTGCACCTTTAATAACGATATCCATCATTTCACCCTTTTCTTATTTCTTATTAGGAATTAAATAATCAATCCAACCTTTTTTAACCTTTAGCTCTCCGCCCTTTGAAATAATATCGTAGCTTCTTAAAGCATCAGCGATGGCTAATCTTGTTAATTTATCTACACCTTTAAAGTCTTCATCAGATATTTTCAATAAATACTTTCCCTCAAAGCCTTTAAGATCTTTTACACGAGAGAACACCGTAACACCCTGCATCTTTGCTGCCTTTAAAATTTTATTGCGTTTGTCGATACAAAACATGACAACGGTTCCTGCTCGAAACTTTCCAGTCCTTTTACCAATTGCTACTCTTCCTAATGATCTCATCTCAGCATATTTTTTATTAAAATGCCGTATTTGCAAAAAGCCGAGTATACTCTGAATCAGCCAAGCTGCACCTATTAATATGATTAAATATAAAATCATCTCTTCATCCCTTTTCTTTGGTGTCGTTTTTAGTGTTTATCTATAACTCGGAGTTGGTAACATATATTGAAGCATAGAATAGATAGCTGATTGCCTTTCAATGAATAAACTCCAACCATAGACTAAAGTCTACTTTCAAGAAGATGTGTGATTTCACGATAATTCTTTGATGTAGACATTTTTTCTATCAATTGCTTGTCATTTGCTATACGGATAATTTCATCATATATTTTTACAATTAAGTATTCACTGCGATCTGTTTGCTGTTCTGGCAACCCTAATAGGAAAACTATTTTTAGCTCCTTGCCATCTGCTATGACCGTATCAGGGAAGATACCAAGTGCGAGTTCAATTTGGTCAGAGAGCTGATTAAACGTATGTGGCAAAGCAATAAAATTATCAAAAACCATTGAACCTTTGCTTTCTCTTTCCTTCAGCCTTTCTTTAAATCCTTGATCCAAATATCTGTTTTTCACTAGCGAGTCAACCATATGCCTTACATTTTCGTGATAATCTTTTGAACTATCTAATATAAAAAATTTTTCCTCAGTCACTAGTTCTGCAACAACAGATAAATTTACCTGTTCATTCTTCACCTTATTTTTTTGTTTATAGAGAGTCTTTTCAATCTCCCTTTTCACATTTTTTTCGTCAAATATTTCATTGATCATAATGAATGGCTTTATTGTTTCAAAGGATAGTTTTACAGTAGAAAAAATAAGATCATACTCATTTAAAACTTCCTCACTCACATCCATATCTGAAAACAAATCAATTGTTGTCTCTCTATTGAGAATTCGTTCTAATTGTATGGCAATTAATTTTGCCGTACCCCTTCCCGTCCCACACACTACAGCAACTTTCTGGAATCGCTTAACTTTATCATCGTTCTGGGTGATGAATACTCCAAAATAAAAAGCTAAGTATCCTAGTTCATCTTCACTGACGGTAACATCGAATTTACTTTCAATCACTTGACCGGCCATTTCAGCCATTTTATAAGCCACAGGGTACTTTCTTTTCACATCGACTAGTAGTGGATTTTTCAATTTCAATCCAAATAACAATCGGTTAAGCATAAATGTAAGATGATATTGTAAATCAACAAAAAGCTGCTCATTTTCTTTAATGATTTCTTTATGGAATCCTAGCTGTTCAACAATTTGTTCTAACAGTTTTTTCACATCATCTGTAATCGTGATATCAGTCAGTGTCCGATTATTTGTAGGTGTTCGTCTCCCTGCAATCGGAATGGTGATAAACAATAGTTCCGGTTCAGGAATATTTATTGGTAACTGACTTTCTAACGCTTTCACAACTTCTTGTGCAATTTGATAATCCCGAGTGTTAAATAACTGCTTATGTTTAGGCTGGATTTTATCAATTGGATGACCCTTTAAAAGGCGGTCCAACATAATAATGATAAATTCCATTAACTTTGTTTGTGTTGTCTGTTCCAAATCATGCTTATGAAAGATTTTATAGAGCTCCTCTGAAATATCTTCATCAAGAGGGTATGATTTATACAGTACATCGAAGATATGATCTAAAATGAACAGCCTTACATCCAGCTCTTTTCCGCTTAGGGTCATTCCAATATTTTGTTTTCCTTGAACCTTTAGATTGTAGGTTTCCAAAGAGACAGACGCTTTTTTCAATTCGTTGACAAGTGTTGTTCTACCAATATTCATCTCAAATGCCAAGTCGTCTAATGTACAGTAATCCTCACTGTTTATTAACCGATCAATAATAAAGGCTATTCTTCGCTTTGGAGAATCAAGCAAATCGTTTTCAGAGCGGTTTTTTTCTAGAAGTAACTGAAATGATTGCTGATCTTCAATTTCTAGTTTGTACCCTTTGCCCTTTTCTTTTACTAAAGCTGCAATATGAACCAATTCATCATTTAACTGTTTAATATAATTGCGAATGGTCCTTGTACTAACTCCTAGTGATTCTGCTAAATATTCCAGTGAGCAATAGGGTTGCTTACTGGCAATTTCAACAATTTTAAAAACTTTTTCATCCATTAATAGATCAGACATGTCATCACCTCATTATTCAAAAGAATGCCAGTAAAAGTGAAGTTAATAGGGAAGTTAAAAATAATGATTTGCAGAGTTCCCTGTTTCTTCGACATCCATAAGGCATGATCTGTCTCAATTCTTCGTAACGCTTTCTTTACCCTCGAGACTTTCCACCAGAGATATTTATTGTTGTACCTGTAATATAACTAGCACGATCAGAAGCGAGGTAAGAAACAAGATCGCCTATTTCCGTTAATTTCCCTTCTCGTCCAAGAGGGATTGATTTACTATAGTCTGTTGAAAGACCATCTACTGTTACTCCGCGAGTATATGCTAAAGCTTCATTATAAGCATCTGTACGTAGACCAGTTGTTTCGATGATTCCGGGGGCAATGGCTACGACTCGAATATTAAATTTACCAAGTTCTTTTGCCCAAGCACGAGTAAAAGCAATAACTGCTCCTTTTGTAGCGGAATAGCAGCTTTGTCCAGCAGATCCCTCTTGCCCTGCTTCAGAAGAAACATTAATAATAACACCTTGGTTTTGTTTTAGCATTTCTTTGGCTGATGCCTGTGCAAAAAGATATGGACCCTTTTGGTTAACCGCTACCATAAAATCAAAATCTTTTTCACTTAACTCATATTCTTGTCTTTCTCCTCGATCATCAACCAATAATCTTGGTAAATTTACACCAGCGTTATTCACAAGAATGTCGACTTTTCCAAATAACTCAACCGTTAAAGCTACCGCTCTGTCTACACTCTCTTTTTTTGTTACATCACACTTCACAAAATACGAACCATCTGCTTGTTGCCCTTCCTCCCCATTTAAATCAGCAACAACAACTGTAGCACCATTCTTTTTTAACTCATTCGTGATATTTAAACCGATTCCAGAAGCACCACCGGTAACAATTGCCACTTTCTCTTCTAAACCAAGCCAAGAATTGCTCATATTTGTTTCCTCCTGTTCATTTGTTGTGAAAGCATTTTCAGCTCTGTTGTTATTATAAGAATGATAGATACGAAGATTAATACATACTTTTTCACAAGAAAATGAAAAGAGGTGAATGATTATGAAGGAATGTGAACGAGTATGATTGTAACACAATGTTTGATGTGATTTTTGAAGAGTTTTTTTGAATAGTGGAACGAAAACATAATAGAATGGACGTAGGATGGGGTTTAGGCTTTAAGAAGGTTCAGACATTTTGCATATTGAAAATTCACTTTTATTTTCATGTCTGGGATTGGAAGATACCTGCTTTCTACAGAGTTCAAAGTTGACAGAGTGAGTTTAATAATCGGAAGAACACCAGAAGAGTCTAGGGTCTAGCCAATAGAATAGAAGGTCTTCTATATTGGCTAGACCCTAAGACAAGTCCCAAACACACTTTTTTGTAAAATAAGCAAGGACAAAAGGAATAAGAGGAAGTAGAACCAGCAATCTATACCAATTTTCTGCACCACCAAAATATAGGGACGGTAAAATAATGAATACACCACTACATAGCAAAGCTTTCCAAGATTTTTTCCTTATCCCCCATATCAACAATAAGAATGAGGCGATAACTAAAATCCAAAAGATAAGGCCCGTCCAATAGAAACTCATTTGTACTCCTCCTTTTTATTAAGGTATTCCGGAAGAATATACAAATTCCTTTTTCAGTTTAAGGAACAATAGCGGAAGTCTATGGTCAGAGCATGCATTCTGATTTCTGATTAGAACAATGATTTATCCTTTTACCCTAAGGTTTTTGTATCCCTACTTTTCTGATTTTAACAATGCCCCAAATGAAAAATAATAACGGAAGAATGGCACCCATTAGAATATTTAACGGAACGTAAGTCTCAAAAAGAAACGCATTTATCTCCTCATAATTCTTTGCAAATAGGATTGAACCTACCCCGATAAGCCAAGCTAACGAAATGACTAAAGGCTGATAGGACGTTAATCTAAATGCTTGTGCTGTACCTAAGCTTAATCCGTAAAAGAATAAAGAAATACGAATCATTAATCCTACTGTCCAAAAAAGAATGGCAATTACATCAAACCGGTTAATCACATCACCGGCTGTGATATAACGAACCTCCGAAAAAGTCGGAAACGCCATCTTTGCAGCTTCTTCCGCTCCAAACAGAGCAATTGGTCCGGTTATGGGGCCGAGAAAAAAGATTAATGTAATGATTGCTGCCCAAGTTCCTGTCTTTACAAGCTTTTTTGGCCGCTGAACATAAGGGAGGAGCATTCCCATTATGACAAATTCACCAAACCATCCCATCACTGACAAGGATCCTATACCAACAGGTGCCATTCCATTTCCCATAATCGGCAATAAATTCGTATAATCTTTTTGTTCACCCATTGTTAAGAAAACCACCGCGATCGCAATAATCACTAATACAGGCAGCATGATTTGATTGAGCCGTCCCAATGTTTCCAATCCTAAATACACAATGAAAGCCGTTAGAAGAAGAATGACGGTGACAAATGCCCATAATGGCGTTTCGACCATGATTCTTTTATACGTTTCCGCATATAATCTTACTGCCAAAGTAACCATCACATAAAAATAAATCAGATAAAGAATCCCAATTATTTTCCCTATCCATGAAAAATGATTAAATAGAATTTCAATTAATGTTTGACCCGGGAAATGTTGAGATAGTTTTGCTAACGAGATGATTCCAACTAGTCCCAAGATTGTCCCAATAATCCCTGCAATCCAACCATCTTGTCGGCTTTGCTCAATAACTACTGTTAAGATAACAAGATGTCCCATAATCGTTAAGGACATGATTGCTAGCATTGCCGCCTGAATATTACTAATTCGACCCTTTTCAATCAAGTTGAACACCTCCGTTTCATTTCTCAATGGGACTTAATGTATTGAGTATTTTGGAAATAGATAGAGATGAAATGTCAGTAATAATTACTATTCCGGCAAGTAAGGCAATACCTGCAATTCCTATCTGGATCATCAATGTTTTATAATCTTTCTTTTTCCATACAAAGTAGATATGGGAGCCTGTAGTCAGTAGGATCAAAAAAACGAGTAATAGACTTAATAATATATTCATACATTACCTCACTTCATTTGCTTTAGCTGGTTCTTTATGGAGACCATAACGAGAAATATTAGCTTTGACACTTACATCAACTGTCATATTTTTCAATTTCCCTTTTCTCCATTGAGGAGCTATTTGGTCCCACTCCTTAGGATATTTTTGATAGATCGTTTTCCCAAAACCAAAAATATCTGTTTCCCATTGCTTTTGAGCCTTTCCTAATACGCTTAAGGAATCCTGTTTAATACGATCTTCAAGCTGTTTGTTTAATTTTTCAATTTTATCTGTATCTAACTGTGGATTAGAACAGGTAATTTCACCAATATCAGCTTCAACTTTAATATTGACACCCATTTTTAGGTTTTTTCCTGAAATTTGCGGTTTTAATTGAGATTGAGTATCCCGTATCGATAAGCTAACAGTACCTTTATCTTTCCCTCCACAATTCAAAACAACTATTTCATTTTGGAGTTTCCCTTGTATGGATAATAATCCCCTTGTTTCCCGATCACTTAAATACCCTTTTAAATAGCCACCTTTAAAGACAGCTGTTTCTTGTAAACTAAGCACTTTCGGGGTTTCATTCTCTTTAATTAAACCGCTATCTTTTTGACCTTGAGACTCCCTTTTCTCCCCTTCAACTTCTACTCCCTTTTCTTTTGCAGGCATTATGACTCCCGTAACAGGATCAGTTGTATTACTAGAAAGATCTTTCATAAATTGACTAATATCTTTGACCATTTTCGTGGAAGCAAATAGATCCGATTTCACCATGTCTCTGATTTCCTGTCCAAGTGTCGAGTTAAGCTCAGGAGATGTTTGAATAATTTCTGATGCTTTTCCCTTCGTAACTAGTAATAATATATTTGGCCGAAATTCATTATCTCTTCTAAAAAAATCTAAAGAAGATTCCATCGTTTCACGCGCTGCTTTTTCTCCAAATATAATGACATTTGCATGTCCTAAATATACCCTTTCAGAAATAGACTTTGATAACTTTCCCATGGCTTCAAATATACTTTCTCCAGTCGTTGTTTCAATAAGAAATTTGTTTGGGTCACTTCCTTGTCCCTCCAAATTGGTCTGCGGAAAAAGAGAACTTGGTTTTGGAATTAAAGTGGAAACTTCTATTTCCCCGGTTTCAGTTTGATCAATACCAATAATATTTATAATGGCAAGGTCATTAACTTCTTTAGCACTCCAACAACCTGTGAGGAATACGGATGCAAAAAACAGTCCCATAACCTGTATCCATATAAATCTACTCCTCATCATGATCCCCCTTATTCACCTTAGGTTTAGCCATATTCTCATTACCTGAACGGTTTATATTCTCAACACCTAACCCAGGAGCTCGAGTCTCCATCGCCCACCATGGTGCCCGAATAAATACATCTTTCCATCCTTCTTTTCTCGCCGGAGAAACAGGGGAAAAGTAAGGTACTCCAAAAGAACGTAAACTTACCAAGTGAGCTAAGCCAAACATAAGAACAATGATGATCCCCATAAAACCAAATAATCCAGCCATCAATAGCAAAGGTATTCCACAGAATCGGATAATTTGATGGAAATCATAGTTCGGTAAAATAAATGAGGTTAATGCTGTTACTGAAACAACAATCATCAATACAGGCCCGATAATACCTGCTTGAACAGCAGCCTGACCAATAAGGACAAGTCCCAAAAGTGTCACAATAGATCCTCCAAATGTTTTGGGCATCCGTATACCAGCTTCTCGGATTAGTTCAAATGTGATCAGCATAAATATCGCTTCAACTAAAACAGGATACGGCAGGGCTGAACGACTTGCGGCAATTCTAATTAATAAAGGAGTTTGTAATAAATCCTGATGAAAAGTTGTCATCCCAATATAAAATGCTGGAAGTATTAATGTTACAAATAGCCCTAAAAAACGGACCCAACGAATTGTCGTTGCTATTAATGAACCGTCATAATAATCCTCACTGGAATGAAGAAATTCAACAAACATAGTAGGAACCGTCATCACAAAAGGTGTCCCGTCCACTAGGATTGCTACTTTTCCATCTAATAAAGAACCACATACACGATCAGGTCGTTCAGTACTCAATATGGTTGGAAAAGGAGACTTTGGAGAATCCTTTATCATTGATTCAACATAGTGGCTCTCTAGAATTCCATCAATCTTTATTCTAGACAAACGTTGTCGAACTTCCTGTACAACTTCATCATCAGCAGTCCCTTTGATATAAACGATATTTATCTGTGTATTGGTTTCTTTACCTAGTACAAGTGACTCTACTTTTAAAGACGGCGTTTTTATTTTCCGGCGAATGAGCTTGAGATTTTGCTGAATATTCTTCAACAAAACCTTCACGAGGACCTCTCACTGTCCGTTCTGTATTAGGCTCACCAATTGATCGACCTATTGGGTTACTTGAATGAAATACATACACAACATCAATTCCATCGATCAGAAGTACAGTGTTTCCAGATAAGATTTCTTCTGCAATGGATTATATCGTATTGGCTTCCTTTATTCTGCTGTATGAGAAACGCTTACTTATAAAAGAAGACATGGATTGTTTGACATCTCTAGTAGCTGTATAGGAAGACAAACCAGATTCTATTTCTACCATTGTTTCGTTATGGACCATTTCATATAGATAGATCAGGCAAGCAGAACTGTTGTTAAACTCAGTATCGTGATATACAACATCATCACATGCTTCAAAAGTTCTTTTCACACTGTGAATGTTTTCTTCAAGAGAAGGAGAGACAAGATGTTGACAACCTTCTGCTTCGTTTCGTTCTTGACTTGACTTACTATTCGATTGTCCTATCATTTTCCGTACCCCCTTTTAGATTAACTTTCCCTAAAGAAATTTAATCATTCCCACCAACATTCCTATTTTTAGAACGAATAAAAAGCGATGCCTTTAAATAGCATCGCTCCTCTTGCACTGTTCCTTTATTCCTAATAAGGACCCGTTTCGTGGCTTTTCTTCACAGCATCATCTGCTGCTTTGTTCGCTGCTAATGTGCCTTCACCGAATTTTGAAATACCTGCCTCACGTCCAGGAACCCGGTTTTCCATCTTCGTTCCTTCAATTTCTTTCATTACCTTTTCGATCCCTTCCTTCACACGGCGGCCATAATCCTCATCAGCTTTTGTGAAGTGGTCAATCATAGCATCCTGAATTCGTTTATCGCATATTGCAAGCGCTTCGGATAGGTTTTTGATCAATTCATCACGCTCCCAATCATCAAAGCTGCGGTATGTATGGCCTGCTTGACCGTAGTTGTTAGGACGATCAATTGGTGCACTCATAGCTGCTGCATTATACATTGGCTGGTGTGGTGCACGATTTTCTTTGCTTTCTTCCTTAAAGCCTCCGATCATCGATGGCTCATAGTTAATATGTGGACTTTTTCCAGACTCTTTCGGATCACGAAAATCCATTTGTCCGCGGTGCTGGTTCGTCCGAACAGGCGCTTTCGGTGCGTTCACAGGCAATTGCAAATAGTTCGCACCTACACGATAGCGCTGTGTATCAGAGTAAGAGAAGGTTCGACCCTGCAGCATTTTATCATCCGAGAAGTCCATTCCATCAACAAGAACTCCTGTACCAAAGGCAGCTTGCTCAATCTCAGCATGAAAATCAACTGGATTACGATCAAGAACCATCCGACCGACCGGCAACCATGGGAATTTATCCTCCGGCCATAGTTTCGTATCATCTAGTGGATCAAAATCCAATTCAGGATGGTAATCATCTTCCATGATCTGAACAAAAAGCTCCCATTCCGGATAATCTCCCCGCTCAATCGCTTCATATAAATCCTGTGTTGCATGACCGACGTTCTTCGCTTGAATTTCGTTTGCCTCTTCTTGTGTTAAATTACGAATACCTTGCTTCGGTTCCCAGTGATACTTCACCAACACAGCCTCACCTTTGTCATTTACCCATTTATAGGTGTTTACACCAGAGCCCTGCATATGACGATATGTAGCTGGAATCCCCCATGGAGAGAATAGGAATGTAATCATATGTGTTGCTTCAGGTGTACGGGAAACAAAATCAAACATCCGCTGAGGATTTGGCACATTCGAAGCTGGATCAGCCTTAAACGCATGAATCATATCAGGGAACTTCATCGCGTCACGGATAAAGAAAATTTTCAGGTTGTTCCCAACAAGATCCCAGTTTCCATCTTCCGTATACATTTTTACAGCAAAGCCGCGCGGATCTCGTGCTGTTTCCGGGGAATCCTTCGCCCCTGCCACTGTCGAGAAACGAACCATTAACGGTGTTTTCTTCCCGGCACCAGAAAATACTTTCGCGCGAGTATACTTCTCTACAGGTTCATCTCCAACCTTTCCGTATGTTTCAAAATATCCAAATGCCCCTGCTCCTCGGGCATGAACCACACGCTCTGGTACCTCTTCTCGATCAAAATGGGAAATCTTCTCAATGAAATGATAATTCTCAAGTGTGGCTGGACCACGATCGCCAATTGTCTTGATATTTTGGTTATCCATCACTGGATGACCCTGGCGTGTTGTCAACGTTTCACGTTCAATGTCTTGTCCATTTGAATCTTTCATATCTTTGTTTTCAGCCAAAATAAAAACCTCCCTAAACATAATCGCTCTTATCTTTCCTAATATCAGCTAAATTATCCATAATATAGAAGTGATTCTCATAGTTTAGTGAAGCATTCTTTAACTTTAATGAACATTTCCTAGTCATACAGGCTTTCCATTTGTTTCTTAATTTAGATTATTTATTATTACTTTGTATGAATGCTTGAATAACCGCACCAACGGCTTGAATCCAACTTCCAACAAAATTTACGTTTAGTGCCCGTTGACCTTTTAACTGAATAATTCCTGATATAGCTTGTAGGGAGTTACCAATAACTTGAAGAAGCGCCCCGTAAATACCATAAAGTGTTTCATTAGAAACTTTATGTCTATCGAGTAAATCAGGAATGGAGGTACTACTTCCTAGCGCTTGAAGTAAATTACCTTTTATACTTAATTCAACCTTTTTTCCTTCGCTATGTTCGAATAAAAGAAGACCTACAATAACCGTAGAGTTGCCAATCGCTTGAATTTCGTTACCAACTTTACTTAAAGAATATTTATTTATACTATCCGCTATTAATGCATTTCCTGTAGCTTGCATGATATTACCTACTAATGAAAAGTTAGATTGAAGCATTTTATTTAATGAAGGGCTACCGATAGCAGCAAGAATTGTACCTAAAGCTGTTCCCACGAGCCAAATAAAGCTATAAGATCTTTGTTCATACTAGTACCTACCTTAATGTTTTAAGTTATTGTATTCGAGTCACGTAAGTTTTGATCGGTATTTTCATTATCGATTTTGTAGAGTTAATACAATATAGAGAGATTTATGAGGGAAAATGAAGTTGAATACCATTTCAGAAAAGAGAAAACAAAGAATTGCTAAATTACATAAGAAAAGTTGTACAAAAACAGGCTGTAAAAACAGCCTATTTTTGTATATTTAGGTAAAAATATACTTTGTATCATAGCCAACACCCTACAGTAATGAAAAAACCGCTTCTATACTGCCAAGGTAACCCTATTAGTCTTTATCTACGTTGAGGTCGTTGAATGATCTGGTTACGGTCGAAATCCTCAAGAGATGATTCAGGCGGAACATGAATATATTCCTCATTCTCATTATATTCGGAATGTTTTTGTTTCCCTAATGACTTATATCTTATATGGACTTCTTCTACAAATTCCGGTTCCTCTTCTGTTGAAGATAACAGTTTCATGCCGGATACCCAAGTCTCGAGTTTATAAGTTCCTCTTTCAATGATTTGACATAGATCTTCAAGAGATTGGATCAGCTCAAGCAAACAGTCCAATCCGTTCCTTAACACGATAAGACCTTTTTCTTTTGCTTTTTGAACGGAGTGTTCCATCCTATACGAATTGTCCTGATATTGAAATTCAATATAGCAACTAGTACGATCCCAATTGTAATTGTAATATTCAATTTTTAAACGCTTCATAATCTTTTTAAGCTTTCTTTCACACAAAATATCTTGGTCTTTATATGGCATCCATTTGATCAAATCATTCACCTTCCTTATTTTTCGTAGTTTTGTCATACCGTTCACCTTATAACTACTAACTTCTACAAAATGGACTCATTCCCTGTTTTAATCGTTTTACATATGTCGACTTTTTTTGCAAAAAACGAAAAAAGATAACCTTCTAAATTTGTAACGTATGGTTGATAAAAATTATTAGGGCTTTATCCCAAACAAAATAGATACTGGTATTATTGATAATAAAAAACCTATGAAGTTTCCTTAGCTATTCAGTGGAATAAGATTGTATTTCTAAAACAAGCTTAAATCTGCATAATTTCTCCACATTTTCTTATTAAAATGACTTAAATAACGATAAAAGGTGTAGTCTATGAAAATTTCAATTAAGCTCGGTCTTTGGTTTTTCATCTGTATTTTTGTTATTGAATCATCTTCTATGATCTTTTTACATCGGAATGTTATCCACTCACTTGTTAATGAAGAATTAGAGGTATTAAAGTCACGCGGAAATAGTCACAGGGATGTGCTAGAAATTTCTTACGATGAAGCTACCCTGCATCATATTCAAATAATGGAGTCAAAAACAGATACCAAAGTTGTCATTACTGATCAAGCTGGGGAGATCATTTCAGCACCAATGAGTATTGATTCAGGTATAGAAAAGATTTTAAAGAGAACATTCTCAATCGAGAATGTCCCGAAAAATGGTCTTATCATTCAGTCAGACTGGAAAAACGATCAATTTATCGCTACAGTTTCTCCATTTCAAGATAAAAATGGGCATATCGGTTATGTTTACATGTTCAAAAGCACAAAGCAGATTCAGGATTTCATTTCACAGTTAAATGAACATTTCATATTAGCTTCACTATTAATATTGTTTTTCCTTTTGATCACGATCTCATTTTTATCCAGAGCCCTAACGAAACCGTTACTATCTATGAAGGAGGCAACAAAGAAGATAAGCAAAGGTGATTTCACAGTTTCTTTACCTAAAACGTCTAGGGATGAACTTGGAGAGTTATCAAACTCCATTCAAACCTTAGCAAATGATTTAAACTATTTAAGGAAAGAAAGAAATGAATTTCTAGCAAGTATTTCTCATGAACTCCGTACCCCTCTCACCTACATAAAGGGTTATACAGATATTGCAAGAAGAAATAATATTGATGAAAAAGTGCGGCTGAATTACTTAAACATCATTTATGAAGAATCAAATCATGTGAGTGATCTATTAAAGGAACTGTTTGAGCTGGCCAAAATGGATCAAAATAATTTTTCTGTTACAAAAGAAAAGGTCAACATTTGCTTATTCATGCAATCGATATTCAGAAAAATAAAACCCGCTTTTGATAGCAAAGGTGTAAATCTAGAAATCGTTTGTAAAGAGGATGCTTATGCACATATTGATCCGATTCGGTTTGAACAGGTTTTATTGAATTTATTGGATAATGCTCTCAAATACTCTAATAGCCGAACTTTGACGACCATTGAGGTAATAAAAGAGAACAAACTTATTACCATTACCGTTAAAGATCAAGGTTCAGGAGTCCCTGCTGATGATTTGCCCTATATCTTTGACCGGTTATATAGAGTTGATAAATCTCGTTCAAGGTTAACTGGAGGCTTCGGTCTGGGATTGTCAATTGTGAAGGAAATCGTCGATGCGCACGGCGGAAACATTACAGTTGAGAGCCAACTAAAGAAGGGAACATGCTTTAGAATCACATTAAAGGAGCTTTAAAATGATAACTGTATTATTAATTGATGATGAAAAAAGGATGCTGGATCTCTTATCTTTGTATATAGAACCTTATGGATATAAATGTATAAAAAAGCATTCAGGCAGTGACGGATTAGATTTTCTTAGAAAAGAAAAGGTGGATATTGTCATATTAGATATTATGATGCCTGATATGGATGGATGGATTACCTGTGAAAAAATAAGAGAAATCTCAGATGTGCCCATTATGATGTTAACAGCTAGAAATGAAAAGGACGAAGTTGTCAAAGGATTGAAAAAAGGTGCTGATGATTATTTGGCAAAACCATTTAATGAAAAAGAATTACTAGCAAGAATAGAAGCTATTATGAGGAGAACTAACAGAACATCCAACGTTGAAGATTCTATTAGATTTGAAGGTCTAATAATGAATCAATCAACATTTCAGGTAACCTTTCGGGATAAAGAAATATTTCTTACACCTAAGGAATTTGCTATGTTAGAGCTGTTTTTGGAACACCAAAACAAAGTTTTCTCCCGTGAACATTTACTTTCAACCTTATGGGGGCTGAAGATTGACACAGAAGATCGGACCATTGATTCACATATACGTAACATCAGAGAAAAATTACGACAAGCAGGTTACCCAGTCGAAAAATATTTAAAAACCGTCTGGGGTATCGGCTATAAGTGGAATTCCTTACGTTAAGACTAATAA